>JAYUQN010000307.1:0-14561 GCA_043756725.1 Saprospiraceae bacterium | reverse complement strand
GTCAAGCCAGTGGTGAAGCAAGGGAAAGGGTTGAAATTTTTACTGGTGACAAGGTTGTTTCGGGTGACAATTATTTGCATTTAGCGAAGATTGACAATGAAAAAAGCGAATTGCCCCATGATTCACAAACGTAATTTGATTTAGACAGATATTTTTCAAAAAAATTCTATAACTTTGTAAAACAAACCGATTATGGCGAGAGACTTATATCACTATGAAGCAAGAAGGGCTATTGAAAAAGATGGATGGACTGTTACAGATGACCCTTTGGATTTAACAGTTGGAGAAGTAGAATTATTAGCGGACTTAGGTGCAGAACGTCTAATTGGAGCTGAACGAGGAAGTGAAAAGATAGCGGTAGAAATCAAATCCTTTGTAAATCAATCACCTGTATCTGAATTTCACAAAGCTGTAGGACAATATGAAAATTATCGTTTGTCGTTAGAAGAGTTAGACCCTTTTCGCAAGGTCTGGTTAGCTATACCTGATGAAGCTTGGAATGATTTTTTTCAAAGACCTTTTATACAAAAAGCAATTACACGTTATCAAATAGAATTTATTATTTTTGATCCTTATAAAGAAGAAATAGTGCAATGGATAAAGTAACACAATATCAACAAATTATCTGCGACCTTTTAAAAGAGTACGCTTCTATTAAAAAAAGCCTTACCCCCAATGTTAAGGCACAAACGCTTATTGATAAGGAAAACCATCATTATCAATTAATGTCTATTGGTTGGCATAACAATCGGTACGTTTATACTATCGCTTTTCATTTTGATATTATCAATGGAAAAGTTTGGTTACAACAGAATAATACCGATTCCTTAATCGCCGATGAGTTGATGGAACGAGGTATCCCTAAATCAGATATTGTCTTAGGTTTTATTTCTGAAAAAGCACGAAGTCATAGTGGTTTTGCTATGGCGTAGGTAAAAAACAATTTATTTCCCCAACTTCCTCGCATAATAATTCCCCGATAAAACCCCAAACAACACAATCGTCACCGAACTCAAAGGCATCAAAATAGCGGCAATAACAGGCTGCAAATGTCCACTTACCGCATAGCTCAAACCCACGATATTGTAGCAAAAAGCAATTAAATACGCTCTATTGACGATGGTACTACCCGCTTTTGCCAAGTCTAAAAACTGGGGTAAATCCTTGAATTTATCGGCTTTTAAAATGCCATCGCAGGCGGGTGAAAAATTGTTGGTGTTTTCTGAAATGACGATACCGACATTGGATTGTTTTAATGCACCTGCATCGTTTAAGCCATCGCCAATCATCAATATTTTCCTACCCGTGTCTTGAAGGTTTTTAATAAAATCAAGTTTATTGGTCGGGTTTTGTTGAAAATTCAAATTGTTGTGATTAAAAAATTGTTGTAAGAAACCACGCTCGCTGTCGTTGTCGCCTGATAGCAAATAGACGGGTTTGTTTTTAGTTTTTTCCGAGGGAATCCCTTTGGAAAAATAGTCTAAAACCGTTTCAAACCCTTCTCTGTAATTGGGTTTTATGTGATAACTGCCTTTCACAATGCCATCAATTTCAATAAAAATAGAACCATTTTGAAATTTCAGATGGTGGTTTTCGGTTTTCAATACGTTACCAAATTCTATGAAATAGAGTGACCCAAGCCTAATATGGTGCTTGTGAATAGTGCCTTCTATCCCCTGCCCCACTGTCTCTTTGAAATTTTCAACGCCATATATTTTACTGTTTTCTCCAAAGGAGTCCTTGTAGCTGCATTGATTGCCTTGCCCATGTCTTGCGGCAGCCAAACTAAGAACGCAACCATTGAAACTATTAAAATCACAGCTTGATTTTTCTCCAAAGGAGTCCCTTCGGACAATGATAAGACAAAAGTCCATTGTTTTCATTTATATCAAGATGATTAAAGTCTCTATGGCTACTGATTTCAATCATAAAAAGCATGGCATAGGTATTTGACCTTTGTTTTAATAAAATCATTATTTCACATAAAAAACGAATGATTATGAAACCAAATATGAGTAGTACAGACCGTTCAATCCGCACTTTTTTAGCCGTTGCTTTAGTGGCTTTGGCATGGATGGGTTATATAACAGGCACATGGGCAATTGTGGCTTATGTTGTAGCTACTGTTTTCTTATTGACGAGTTTTGTGAGTTTTTGTCCGCTTTATGCTGTGTCGGGCATTTCATCTTGCCCTGTAAAAAAGGCATAGTTAGACCTCTGTAAAATATTTTAATGACTCCTATTTTTCGATTATTTTTGCCCTAAAAAATGCTCGGAATAAAAGGTTTCAAAACAATCAGCCCAAACACTGTTCAATCCATTGAAAAGATTGAATTAGTCCACAGTGGAGAAGATTTCTTTGTCCGCCTTGTTGCTATTATTTCAAAAGCCCAAACGGAAATCCACCTTCAAACCTATATTTTTGACAATGATGCAACGGGCAAAATGATTGCCGATGCCTTGAAAGAAGCGGCTTCTCGCCAAGTCAAAATCTATGTTTTATTGGATGGTTATGGGTCGGCTTCTCTCTCCAATACTTTCATAAACGACCTCACGCAACAGGGTATAAACATCCGCATTTTTTCACCCCTTTTTTCAACGCATACTTTTTACCTCGGCAGACGATTGCATCATAAAGTAGTGGTTGCTGATGGCAATATCGCTTTAATTGGCGGCATAAACATTGCCGACAAATATAAGGGAACACCAACAAAAACACCCTGGCTCGACTATGCCATTCAAATAGAAGGCAGGACAATTGCCGAACATCTTCGAGAAATATGCAAGAACATTTATTTTAAAGAAAACCTAATCAGCTTGAAACAAGAGAACCTTGTATTTAAACTTCCTAACCAAGATATTGTCCGCATAATTCAAAATGATTGGCTGAAACACAAAAATGAAATCAGCAAAGCTTATATCAAAGCTATCCGAAATGCAAAAAAAGAAGTCATTATTGTGGGCAGCTATTTTTTACCCGGAAGAAAATTGACAAGAGCCTTGAAAACAGCAGCCGTAAGAGGGGTGAAAATAAAACTTATTTTATCAGGCATTTCAGATGTGCCCTTAGCAAAAAGGGCTACTTCTTATCTATATGCTTCGTTTCTCAAACGAAATATTGAATTGTATGAATGGCACAATTCTGTTTTGCACGGCAAAGTGGCTTTGGTGGATACTCAATGGGCAACAGTTGGCTCTTTCAATCTAAATTACCTCAGTTCTTATGGCAGCATTGAAATGAATGTGGCTGTAAATTCTCTTGAATTTGCTGAAAAACTGGCAGGGCATTTAAATCATATCATTGCTGAATGTGAACATATAACAATTGAAAAACTAAAAACGAGGAAAGGCTTTTTCAATAAAATGAGGGATTGGTTGTCTTATCATTTCGTTAGAATATCCTTGATACTGGTTACTTATATGTCTTACAAACGGTTATAGGCGGGTAAGACTAAAATGTTACAAACAGCATGAACTTTTATGAGCTTTATTAGGTTCAATCTTTAATGAGCCTACTGGCATTTAGTGAAAGCCAAGTGGGTATCTTGTCCGATATGTTCTTTTATATATGAGCGGTTATTTGTATTTCTGGAATTTTAAATTTCAAAGAAAATGACTTAAAAAACGATTTTTCACCCGTTTAAAACCCTCAATATGGCACATTTAGAAGCAGCAACCGAATTTGTATTGGGTATCATCAGTCAAAATGAAGGGATAAAAAATTCCTCTAATGATTTTGTAGCCGCTTCCATGACATGGATTCGCTCATCATTTTTGACAGATGACCCTATTACTTCTACCATTTTAGAAAATAAAGACTTACCTGAAACGGTTAAAAAACCTGTTTTAGAGGCTAAATTGAAAACCTTAGAAAACAATCCACAATTTAATAAAGCCTTAGATGAAAAACTGCAAGCCTTTTTACGCTACAAAGCCCACCTTAAAAACGCAGTAGATGCCTCTGATACGGCTGTGAAAGGGAACGCACTCACCGAAGACAGCGCAAATGTGCCCAATAATAATTACTTTCATTTGGGCAATGATAGTGTGCAAGTTGGGGATAATGCCCATATCCACAACAGTCAGTATTCTAAAAACACCTATTCAAGTGGTGAAAAAGCACCCCCTCAGTATCAAAAGGTAAAAAGTGAATTGAAAAACCTTTTAGCTAAAGGAAAAACGGCAGCCGTCATTCAGAGTTTATTAGATGCTGCTGAAAAGAATGAAGCTGTTTATAATACTATTTTGATGTTGTCAGCAAAGTTCAATCGTATGTTAGAGCAGAAAAAAAGAGCCTTTATCAGTGGAGATGAGGCAACTATTGAACGCAACAAAATCAATGACGCTTTGACGACTGTTATTGATTCTTTTTATGAATGAAAAAGTTGTTGCTGTAATTTTTTGTGGGCAAGTGGGCATTTTTTTTACAATAACCTTGTTAAAGAGACGTTGCACTGCAACGTCTCTACAATTGCACACGAAAAATTACAGCAACAAAAAGTTTTCAAAGTTTTCAATCTGAAATGATGAAAAAAGTAAGGCAGGGTGATGAAAATCATTTCCAGCCAATCATAAAACCCCTACTTTTGTAGTATTATTTAATACGATGAAAAACAAATAAAAATCAATTGATGTGATAAAAATGTGATGATTGAAAAGCGTGAAATCATCCTTTTAAGCCCCCTCAATGTACCGTATTGAGGAAGGGCTGTTAAGTTCTCTTGATATTGAAAATTTACTCCAAATTTAATTTGAAAATCTGAAATTCATTAATTTCAAAACAATGAATTGAGCTTTTAAAATGGCTCATAACAAAATTAAATTTGCTGCAAATATTTAGCATCATCAGAACTTAACAGCCCTTCCGTATTGAGGGGGTGTTTTTTTTGTACTAAAATAGTTATATTTTGATATAAATCACTCTTTAGCCTAATCTATATCATCGTTTCTCTGCCTTTCTTTTATGAATTTTGACGGTGTTTAAAACAGTCAAAATTTTAAAAAATATGAAAGAATTAATCAAATCTTTTAGCACTATCGGCATCGAAGACGTGCCAAATGTGGGCGGCAAAAACGCTTCTTTAGGTGAAATGTTTAACAACTTGGCAGACAAAGGTGTGCCTGTGCCAGATGGTTTTGCTACCACAGCCCAAGCTTTTCGCCATTTTTTAACCGTCAATCATTTGAATGACCCCCTCAGTAATTTAATGAAAAAACTCGACCATGAGAACTATACCAACTTAAAAGACATCGGCAAACAAGCCCGAACGCTTATTTTGAACGCTACCCTATCCGATGATTTTAAAAAGGGAATTATTGAAAACTATAAAATTCTCTGCAAAGGAAATTACTTCCCCGTTGCCGTTCGCAGCAGCGCAACAGCTGAAGATTTGCCGACTGCCAGTTTTGCAGGACAGCATGAATCCTACCTCAATATCAATGGGGAAACGGCTTTATTGCAAGCTGTTCTGCGGTGTTTTGCTTCGCTATATACCGATCGTGCCATAAAATACCGTGAAGACAATGGTTTTAAGCATGAACAAGTGGCGCTTTCCGTAGGTGTTCAAAAAATGGTGCGCTCGGATAAAGGCAGTGCAGGCGTGGGTTTTAGCCTTGAACCAGAATCGGGTTTTAGGGATATTATTCACTTGACGGGCGTTTGGGGTTTGGGTGAAAACATTGTGCAAGGCTCGGTGACACCCGATGAGTTTTTCGTTTTCAAACCCACATTGGTGCAAGGCAAACAGGCGATCATTCAAAAGAAATTGGGTGAAAAAGCCTTAACCATGATTTATAACGACAATCCAGAACAGCCCATTATAAACATTGACACCCCCCTCCTAAAAAGAGAGCAATTTGTCCTTTCAGATGAAGAAGTGTTGAAATTAGCCCGTTGGACGCTCGCTATTGAGCAGCATTATAAAAAACCGATGGATATTGAGTGGGCAAAAGATGGCATAACAAACGAGCTTTTCATCGTGCAAGCCCGCCCTGAAACCGTTCGCAGCCGTGAAAATCCATTGAAAATGATGGAATATAAATTATTGGAACGGGGGAAAGTTTTAGCAGAAGGCAATGCCATTGGTAGTAAAATTGCGGTAGGCACTGCCCGCATATTGCAATCGCCAAAAGAGGCTGATAAATTAAAGGCAGGTGAAATTGTCGTTACCGATATGACAAGCCCAGATTGGGACCCAATTTTAAAAAAATCAGCCGCTATCATTACCAATAAAGGGGGGCGCACAAGCCATGCGTCAATCGTAGCTCGAGAATTGGGCGTACCCGCTATCGTGGGTGCAGAGGGTGCAACAGACAATATTAAAGATGGACAGCACATCACCGTCTCTTGCTGTGAAGGTAAAACGGGCTTTGTGTACGAGAATTTTGTGCCTTTTACTGAAATAGCGCTTGATTTCACAAATACCAAAATGTCGAAAAAAACAAAAGCCATGTTGATAGTCGGCGACCCTGATAATGCTTTTAAATTGGCTTTATACCCCAACGATGGCGTGGGTTTGATGCGAATTGAGTTTATTATCACGCATTTTATACAAGTGCACCCGATGGCATTAGTGCAATTTGACAAAATTGAAGACCCCTCAGTAAGGAAGCAAATTGAAGACTTGACACACCACTATCCCGATAAAAAAGAGTATTTCACTGATAAATTGGCGCAAGGTATAGCAACCATTGCCGCCTCTTTTTACCCAAAAGATGTCATTGTTAGGATGAGTGATTTTAAAACCAATGAATACGCCAATTTGATAGGTGGTAAAGATTTTGAGCCTAAAGAAGAAAATCCAATGCTCGGCTTTCGGGGCGCATCCCGCTATTACAATGATTTGTACAAAGACGGTTTTAAACTCGAATGTCAAGCCATTAAGCGGGTGCGTGAAGACATGGGTTTAACGAATGTGAAAGTGATGATACCGTTCTGCCGCACGGTGGATGAAGGTAAAAAAGTGATTAAAGTGATGCGGGAAAATGGTTTGAAACAAGGTGAAAATGGTTTGGAAATATACGTTATGGCTGAAATACCAAGCAATGTGATACTGGCAGAAGAATTTGCTAAAGTATTTGATGGTTTTTCAATCGGCTCAAATGATTTGACACAATTGACTTTGGGCATTGACCGAGATTCATCTATCATAAGTGACCTTTTCAGTGAGCAAAATGCCGCTGCCAAAGAGATGTTTTCAATGGTCATTAAAAAGGCTAAAAAAACGGGTACGCCTATTGGTTTGTGCGGACAAGCACCAAGCGATTTCCCAGAATTCGCCCAGTTTTTAGTGAAACAGGGAATTGATAGCATTTCTTTTAATCCTGATGCGCTTTTGAAGGGGATTGAAAATATACGGAAGGCGGAGGAGAAATTGGCTGAAAAACAACCCCATCTACAACATGAACAAAACCATTAGAAGCCCTTACCGAAGCCAAAACTTTAGCATCACCAATATAGGTCGCACCATCTTTTTTCTTAATAATCGCATTTGTACCATCCACCATACCAAGCGATTGCCCGTCTTGAAAAACAGCCACATCTAAAGCAGAAAGCGTAACGTGATGTTGCAAAATATCTTGCAATTTACTTTTATTAGCAGGTTTCAAAAGGTCTTCAACTGTTCCTTTGGGCAATTTGTCAAAAGCGGCATTGGTGGGTGCAAATACGGTGAAAGGTCCCGCATTGGAGAGCGCATCTACCAATTCACCCGCTTTGAGTGCTGCAACATTTTCAGCTATTTCCGATGTACTCCCCTTTAGGGGCAGGGGGTCGAATGGGCTACAAATCTTTCTTTTCAAACACCCTCAAACCCCACCACATGGGTGAATTGGCATCAAAAACGACTGTACAAGAGTGGATTGACCTCTATGAATTGAAATCTCTTCCAAAATAAAATCATGTTATGACATCAAAAGCTGAATTACCGCTCTCCGAAGGGAGTCCTCCTCTATTTTTTAGCTTGTTTTTTAACGGCTGAAATAGATTTCATAATAGTCAATCCTCTTAAAACTTGTACACCTTTCAACTTTGAAAGCGCATTAATATGCGAATCTTCTAACAGTTTTTGCATATAAGCTTTTGGAAAATCTTCTTTGTTTTTAACAATAATATATCGGTATTGCTTACCATTGCCAATGAGCTTTTTCTCTGGGTCGGCAATTTCATTGCCCCAATAAAAGCCAAATTGGATATTGTGGGTACTTCTGCCAATCGCAATTGTGCAGATTAAATCCTTTATTTTATCCGACACCGACCAACCGAAAGCAACGGCATTATAGTTGTCATAAATCAATTCATTGCAATCTGGGTGTAAATCCCAAACAAAATCTCTTAGCCAAAACGCCAATTCTTGGACGGTATCAGGAAAAGGTTCTAAAAATTTTGCAAGGTCATTGATTGTTTCTTTTGGCATGATATGGTTTTTAGATAGTTAATAAAGCGTTTTTAAAGGGTAAAAATAAGTGTTTTTGAAACAAAAAAACATAAAGTTACCCCTATCCACTCGAAAAAAAGCCGTCTCGATATTGTCGTGATGGCTTTTTTACTAACTTGCCTCAAATTATTCAGGGAAGCGTAAAAACATAGATTTCATCAATACCATGCTATTAAAAAACAAAAATATCCTCATCGTAGATGACGACCTTGATGTGCTAACTGCCGTCCGTTTGCTTCTGAAACCAGAAGTAAAAGAGGTGGCGACAGAGAAAAACCCTGAAAATTTGCGTTATCTGATGGGTCAAAAAAAGTTTGATTTGCTCTTGTTGGACATGAATTTCAACAGCAGCATCAATACGGGTAATGAGGGTTTGTTTTGGTTGAAAAAAGTGAAAAGTCTTGACCCAGACATCGCTGTGATTATGATTACGGCTTACGGCGATATAGATTTGGCAGTGCGTTCACTCAAAGAAGGCGCAGCCGATTTTATCGTGAAACCCTGGAACAACGAAAAGCTGATAAATACGCTGAAAGAGACGTTTCAAAAGCAAAAAAACGGTAAAAATATTTTAAATCCCGATATAAGCGGGACTGAGGGGGGGTACAATTTGAAACAAGACTCCATAATCGGCAAATCGCTCTTGGGTGAATCTGCTATTATGGAAGATGTGTTTTTAAAAGTCAAAAAAATTGCCCCTACCGATGCTAATATCTTGATTTTGGGTGAAAATGGAACAGGCAAAGACCTCCTCGCCCAAGCTATTCACCAACAATCGTTGAGGCACAATAAGCCTTTTGTGAAAGTTGATGTCGGTGCTTTGACTGAATCTATTTTTGAAAGTGAGTTATTTGGCTATAAAAAAGGGGCTTTCACCGACGCCAAAGAAGACCGCATGGGGCGTTTTGAAACCGCTAATGGAGGCACATTGTTTTTAGATGAAATAGGCAATATATCCTTACATCAACAAGCCAAATTATTATCTGTTATTCAAAACAGAATGGTGACAAGATTGGGTTCAACCGTAGCTGTGCCTATTGATATTCGCTTAATTTGCGCCACGAACCTACCCCTTAGTGAGCTGGCAAATGAAACGCGTTTCAGAAAAGATTTGATTTATCGTATTTATACCGTTGAAATCACCGTGCCGCCTTTGCACGAGCGAGGCAACGATGTTGTTTTATTGGCAAACCATTTTATGAATCAATACGGTGAAAAATATGCCAAACAAGCCTTAAAATTAGAACCTAAAGCGATTGAAAAACTAAAAGAATACGCATTCCCTGGCAATGTGCGAGAGTTGCAATATTGCATAGAACGGGCAGTTATCATGGCAGAAGAAGACATTATTCGGGCAAAAGATTTGATTTTTTCAGTCTTAGAATCGTCCAATACTGAGGGGGGTGTCTTGGATTTAAAATTGAGTGCGCTTGAAAAAAATACCATTTTAAAAGTTATTGAAAAGCACAATGGCAATATCACCAAAGCGGCTAAAGAATTGGGATTGACCAGAACTGCCTTGTATAGAAGATTGAGTAAATATGAAATATAATTAAAGACCTAACTGTAGCACGGACTGAAGCCCGCGCTACGGTTAAGTAATAAGAAAAAGTGGGATGTTTCATTTACTGGTTGATAATTCTTTGATTTGTGCACAGATTTTCCCGAGGGGATTCCTATGGAAAATCTTGCTTGAATAAAAAAAAAGTGTAAACTACTTTTTAGGCGAAATGAAACATCCCGAAAAAGTGTAAATGCTGAGATAATTCCCTTTTCTCATAATTACAATTTTATCACCTCCGAACCAGCCAACAAAAATGCACCCGTACCAAATACCTCCCAACTATCCATAGTGAAATTGCGGCGTGGGTCTGCTCCAATCGGTTGCACCCACCCTACTCTTCCTTCTTCTGAAATAAGCGTGTTTAAGCCAATCCACGCCTTTTTTACTGAGGGGGTATATTTTGCATTATCTAAAATGCCGTTGTTGATGCCCCATGCCATAGCGTAGCAATAAAAGCCAGAACCACTCCCCTCGCCGCCCGGATATGCCATTGGATCGAGCAAACTTGCCCGCCAAAGCCCATCGGCTTGTTGGAGCGATTGAATTTTTTCAGCCATATCTTTGAAAAGTTGCACATAAAATGGGCGTTTAGGATAATCTATCGGCATCTCTTTCAAAACCCTTGCTATACCTGCCAACACCCAACCATTACCGCGACTCCAAAAGACTTTTTGACCATTGCCCTCATGCTTACCTTCCCCTTTTTCATTGAGCAAATAATTGGCATCACGGTAAAAAAGGTGGTCGCCTTTGTCATACAGTAAGTCATAACATTCTTGAAAAAGGGAGTCATTTAGCTGCAAATACTGAGGGGTGTCCCCCCAACCCCCAGAGGGGGAGAGCGTTGCTAATTTTGCCAAAGTCGGTGGCGCCATAAAAAGAGCATCGCACCACCACCACGTAATGCCGTGTTTGGTGGCTTCATTGCCTTTTGTTGTTTGCAATTTTTGGATAGAATCAAGTGTGGCTTGAAGCATGCGTTTATCGTTTTTTCCAGAGGGGTTCCCACGGAATAGGCGATAAAGGTCAATATAGGTTTGTGAAATGACAATATCATCGGCATGGTCAAAGCGGTTATGGGGCTGCCATCTATTTCTTTCACCCATAGCCATCAACGAATCCAAAATAGCTTGCGAATTTGTGGTTTGGTATGCGGCAAAAACGCCTGTGTAAAATGCGCCATTTGTCCAATCTGTTAAAGTGTGTTTGGGGTTTTTTAACTGCCAATTTGTGGCGTCTATCATCCTATTTTTGATATATTCTTTGTCAAAAACATCATAAACAGGTTTCAAAAAACCTTTCAACGTGCTTTTAGGTAAGCCTCTGATTTCATTGGCAACAATTTGGGCATTGAGCCGCGCGCCATCATAATCGGTATGTGTATGGTCTTTTGGAAAAAACTGTTTTTTGACAGCGGTTTCACCTAAAGCCTCGTATTCAAGGGCTATTTTTTCATTTAAATCTATATAAAATGCGCCTTCTTGCTCCGCAATTTGCTTTGCCCATTGGGCATAAGAATCCGTTGAGCGTTTCACCTTTCCTCCTTCCCAATTATTTCTTGGAACAAGCGAGCAAATTATAGGTATGGCACCTTTTTCTATTGCTTCTTTTACATATTGCCGCATATACCACCCATAAGTATAAACCGTTTCTTGAACTTTGCGGATGGGATTATAAATGGTTTTTGAGGAGTCGCTAATGCCTCGTATTGTGCCTCGTGCCCGAGCCGTATCGTCAAGGGCAGCTGCGTCATTGTGCCCAAATTGCATGATGACATAATCACCTGTTTTCAATGTTTTTAAAATCTTTTCCCAACGCCCGTCGGTAATAAAAGTACGACTACTGCGCCCACCAATAGCGTGGTTTTGAATAGCCAACCTATTGGTATCAAAATGCGGTTGGATGACAGAACCCCAACCCCAAAGGCTATCTGTACCTTTGCCGCTGCCGTTTTTTACCGTGGAATCACCGATGATGTAGAGCGTGGGTTTTTCAGTTTGGACATTAAATGAAAAGAAGAAGAGGCTTGACGCAGCCAATGCAAGGGTATAAAGGTATTTTTTCATAGAGGAAATAAGTTTTTCGTTTTAAAATGCTTGTTATACTGAGGGAGGTATTAAGTGAATGTTATTAATTGATATCCTACTTGTACTTATGAATCAATCCGTTGGGTCATACTTAAAGTCCGTTTTTAAATCATACCTCACCAAATAGGTTGTTACGGTCACGCCTTTTATTATATCTACGCTTTCAAGTACGTCTTTATGTGTCACTTCTGAGTCCACAAAAACCAAATACGTGGCGGTATCAAGCCCCATTCGTTCCGCATAATAGGCAACTTGTCCTTTACCTTTGTTAAACTGCGTGATATTCTGATAGACTTTTGATTCAATCACGGCTTCTTGACCGTCAATGGTAATAATCATGTCCGTTCGCCCCAGATTTGTATGAGGTTCGATATAAGATTTGCCACCTACAACACCGAGAAAAGCATTGATATATGTTTCAAAACTATACATCAAAGCGGATTCTTTAATAGAAATCACTTTGCCAGAGTCATCTTTTTCTAAAAAATGAAAAAAGCCACGCCTTAAAGCATATTCTTTATATTTTTCAATCACTTTGGGCATTTTTAACAAGCCTTCGGGCGTGAAATAATCGCTGATGTCTATGTTTTTTTGTATTCTATTTTGTTCGCCATTCATGTAAGGGTAAAAGGCTTCATAAAGGCATTTACGATAAAGTGGCACGCGAAACGTTACAAAATTATTATTATCATAAGTAATAACACCATTGACGTACAATTCTTTAACATCTTCTCGATAGATTTGAAACGGTATTTTTGCTTCCGTAAATAAAAGTCGTTCAACAAAAGAGCGATATTTCTTTGCTTTATTGATAATATTTGATACATTTTTATTGATGGCTTTAGACAAAAACCAATCTTCTACCTCCAGATAGTCATCATAATTAATAATCGGTTTATTAGGACAATTTTCAACCAATTGCGCAGCAAAACCATTAACTAAGCCTGGCTGATTGGCTGTTATCTCTGAAATTTTTGTTTTTACTAAGGGCTCAAACACTTGTCCTGTTTCCATTTCATGTTGTGCTAAAAGCACCAAAGTTTCCTCATTTGTAAAATAGGGAACATTAAGATTATCGGCAATATTAAACGGGCTAGCATTGTCTTGTACAACGCCCACAATATTGCTAACGCCTACTAAAATGACCGATTTGAGCGCGTGATTTGAGCGAGAATGATATACATTGCGAATAGAATGAAGAAATTCTCCAAAATAATCGGGATTTATCCCTTCTACTTCATCAATAATTAAAACCCATTTTCTATCCCGTACTTTTATTATTTCAGTGAATGTATCCGCTAAACCTAATCCAACAAAATTGACTTGCCAAAAATCTTTTAGGTAGGTATGGAAATTATTTAAAAAGGCAGAAACAGGAGCTGTTTTAAAGTTTTCAAAATTGATATAAGCCACTTTGTACCCTTCTTGTTCAAGCTTATTTGCTAACAACCGAAAATAGGTACTTTTCCCCGTTTGACGGGGTGCCCATATCGTAAAATAACGGTCTTGGTGTATTTTAGTCAATCCTTCAGCTACTAATTGCGGACGCATCAGGGTGTAATGCTGACTAATGATATTTGGACCCGATGTGTTAAAATAGCGCATTGTCTTTTCTTAAAATTTGTTTTACTAATTTCAAGGACAAAAATAGCATATTTTAAAGAAGAAATGGCTTTTTTACTGAGGGGGTGGTTTTTATGATTTTCTGTGCGTGAGTTGAAGTGGAAAAGAGGCAAAAAATGTAAAGGCAAGTGATTGTAAGGCGTTTCATGTGTTGTTTTTTTTAAACTTGAATTAGGATGAATAGGATTTTGAAGGATTTATAGGATTCACACACGATTTTGATGGTGCGAACTGCACCATCAAAATCGTGTGTGAATCCTATAAATCTTTCAAAATCCTACCAATCCTAATTCAAGTTATTAATTATACCCCGCATTTTGCTTCCAAAAACCCGGATTTATAAGCAATTCTTTTTGAGGAATCGGGTACAACAAATCGTGTGCATCAAGGACTCGTCCAAGCGGAACATTGTTGTCTTTCAAAAATTTATTCATCACGACTAAAGCTCTTTCTGTCCGTACAAGGTCGTGCCAACGCAAGCCTTCACCACAAAATTCCCATTGCCGTTCTTGTTCGAGTGCTAAACGGAAAGCATCTTTTGTAGCAGGCGTTATATCTGCTAAACCTGCCCGTTTACGAATACGATTCAAATTGGTAACCGCTTGTGCAGGAGGTGTTGCCGCTTCTTCATTGAGGATTTCAGCATACATCAACAAGACATCTTCGTAGCGGATAAGTGGATAGTTGTTCGGATGGTCAAATCTATCAACGGGAAGGAGAGAACCTTTTTCCAAAAATTTGGTGAACTGGCTGCGGGTTGATTTAAAAGCCGTTTTAGCATCTACATAACCCGTATCAAGGGTTGAAAATTTGCGCTTATCCGTATTAGACCATCCTGCTATCAATTGGGGT
>JAYUQN010000306.1:0-5012 GCA_043756725.1 Saprospiraceae bacterium | reverse complement strand
AACTCTATATTGACGATGAGTTTTCAGGCAATTTGATTCAAAAACTCAAAGAAAGCCTCCTAAAACGCAATGTGGGTCCTGCTTCTCGCTTCGTTTATGACCGCTCGATACCTAAACAAGTTTTATCATATCTGTCAGATACTTTCGACCTTGAAAACGTGGATTTGTTGCCAGAAGGACGGTATCACAACAATTTCGACTTTTTCAAGTTTCCAGATTTCGGTTTATCGCAACTCAAAAACAAGTATTTACCGCCTCTGCCTTATGTGGCTTTGGAGCAATCGGGTGATTTTTTCAGCTCCATTGCTGTCCAAGACCACCTTATTCATGTGCCTTATCAAAGCTACGAATCGGTTGTGCATTTCTTTGAAAAGGCCGCCGCCGACCCCTCTGTAACGCATATAAAAATTGTTCAATATCGTGTTGCCAAGAGAAGCCGTATCATGCAGGCTTTGATTGGGGCTGTGAAAGCGGGAAAAGAAGTTAGTGTTTTCATAGAAGTGAAAGCCCGTTTTGATGAAGAAGCCAATTTGAAATGGGGTGAAACGCTTCAAAAAGCAGGTGTATCTGTCTATTATTCCATGCCAGGTATAAAAGTGCACTCTAAATTAGCCTTAGTGACCCGAAAAGAAGGGCGTAAAACCTGCCTCTATGCCTACCTCGGCACAGGCAATTTCAATGAAGATACTGCCCGAATTTATACCGACATCGGCATTTTTACCGCTGATGAAAGATTGACAAACGAAGTTGCCAAACTTTTCACCTACCTCGAAACGTCCAATAAAGAGACGTGTGAAAACGGTTTCAATCATTTATTGGTCGGACAATTTAACCTGCGATGGGGTTTGGTAGCTAAAATTGACCGTGAAATTGCGCATGCCAAAGCGGGAAAACGGGCTTCGATGATATTGAAAATGAACAGTCTCGAAGACCATGAAATGATGAATAAACTCTACGAAGCCTCGCAAGCGGGGGTGAAAGTGCAGATTATTGTACGCGGTATTTGTGGTTTGAAACCACAGGTACAGGGCTTGAGTGAAAACATCGAAGGCATCAGCATCGTGGATAGGTTTCTGGAGCACACCCGTGTTTTTATGTTTCACAATGATGGAAATGAAGAGATTTATCTATCCTCCGCCGATTTTATGACCCGCAACCTGTCAAATCGTGTTGAAACCGCTTTTCCTATTTTTGATGAAAAGCTCAAAAAAATCGTCAAAGATATTATTGATATTCAACTAAAAGATAATGTTAAAGCCCGCATCATTAATGCCGAACAAAACAATACCTATCGCCGCAATAAAAGTGATTTTGCCTTACGTGCTCAAATTGAAACGTATTTTTATATAAAAAATCTGACGGAAGAGTATCACCGCACCCATAATATCCCGTTACCAGAGCTACAAACAACCCCTCAGTATTTGGGTGAAAAAAAGAAGAAAAAGGCGATAAATATATAGAAAATTTGTTACTACTAAGCCGTATGATGGACTTCAGTCCGTCAATGTCTAATGATTTATAAATGTCTAATGATTTGCCATAATTTTATTTTTAAATAGGCTTTATTATTTCTAAATTCTTACGGACTGAAGTCCAATGCCATTAAGCTAAGGATTTATTGTTCGATTTATTCGGGGTTTAGGTAGAAACGTTGCACTGCAACGTCTTGGATGTGGTCAAATTTGCCTAACCCTAAGACGTTGCAGTGCAACGTCTCTACCTAAACCTCGGTTAACATTCCTTAGCTTAATGGCATTGGACTGAAGTCCGTGATACGACTAATTAGTTACCAATAATTTATAAATTTTATTTTATATAAAATGACATTTCAGTGCTACAACAAATTATAAACCAATTGCGGAAAGAGTCCTAAAACCAATAATGCCACACAACAAATAGCGATAAGCGCATTTTGCAGTGCATTTGTTTGAAATTTACCCCCCTCTCCATGGGAGTCCTTTCGGACAGTATTTTCACTATTTTCAGTGAAATACATCACAATAATGATTTTAAAATAGTAATAAACACCCACCAACGACATGGCAATGGCAAACAATACCAAACCCATATACCCTTGACTAATAGCATTTGCAAAAATAAAATACTTCGCCATAAAGCCCGACAACGGGGGAATACCCGCCATAGACAACAGCGACAAGGTCATAGCCCCCGCCAAAACAGGGTTCTTTTTACCCAAACCCTTGAAAGACGTTACATTTGTAGAGCCTGTTTTTTCTGAAACGATATACAAAACCAAAAAGCCCAATATCGTGGCAACCGAATAAGCGGCTGTATAAAATAAGATGGAATTGTCAGATTCTGAATTCGCACTCACCACCGCCAAAAGCATATACCCCGCATGAGATACCGAACTGTATGCCAACATCCGTTTCGCATCGGTTTGCATCACCGCACTCACATTGCCTATCAGCAGTGTTAATACGCTCATGGCTACCACGACATCGCCCCAAGCGTCCATGGCTGGCGCAAAATAATTGGCGAAAAGCCTGTATAATGCAGCAAAAGCCACCATTTTAACAATAGTTGCCATAAAAGCTGTTATAGGGGTAGGAGAACCTTGATACACATCGGGTGCCCAAAAGTGGAAAGGGGCTGCTGAAATTTTAAAACCCATACCCATCAATATCATCAATGTGCCTATCGTGACCATGGGATTTACGCCTTCTGTTGCAAACTTTGAAGCGAGAGCAAATCGTATGCGGTCCAATTCTAATGTACCTGTATAGCCATAAATCAGCGCAATACCAAAAAGTAAAAAACCAGAAGCAAAAGCACCCATTAAAAAGTATTTCAAAGCCGCCTCATTGCTGCTAATATCTGATTTGTTGCTACCTGCCAAGACATACAAGGACACCGATAAAATTTCAATACCCAAAAACAAAACCACCAAATTGGTAAAAGACAGCATCAAAAAACCACCTGCCAAGATGAACATCACCAAAGCATATCGGTCAGTCGAAACAGACATTTTACTGAAATAATCCTCCGACATCAGCAGCCATAAAAAAGTAGCACCGCACATCACAAGGGTGAAAGCATTGGCATATTTGTCAAATGCCATCATGGTGGTGATGCGTTGAAAAATACCAAAATCGTATATGCAAAAGCTTATGGTCGTTGCCAAGCCCAATAAAACCAATAAAAAACTCACACGTTTTATGTTGAGCATATCCGCGAGCATGATGAAAACGCCTGTGAGCGAGAGTGTTAATAATTCTTTCATAAAATTAATTATTATCAGGAGTGAGTTTTTTGTTACCCGCTTCAATATTTTTCTTCTTTATAATAGCTGGTATATCGCCTAAATCAATGTATAAGTTCAATCCCCAGAATACCCTATGGTTTATTTTCCCTTTTTTAGATTCAAAAGTTTTGATTCGCATTTGAGTAACATTGTCAATGACAGTTGTAGTAATTTCTTTATCTCCGAACTGTCCAAGCAATCCACTATGAAAATCTAAGCCAAAGTGTTTCCAGATTTTAACATGTTTACCAACAATGATACCTAGTCCTATTTTGTCTTCTTTTATATTTTCTGAAACATTTGGGGAATAAGGTTTATCTCCAAAGGCTTTAAAATTATATTTTTGTAAAATAGGTCCAATATATAATCCATTTGTATTAGGTGTACCCAAATAATATCTTCTCAATTGTAAAGACCAAACCTTTTTCTCCTTATAATAATCTACCCCATTAGAAAATCGTGAGTAAGATAGTTGTGCATTCCAATTTTTTACCATTTTACATTCAAAACCTAAATCTATCAATGTAAGGACATTTACATCTAGCGGCAGAAGAACACCAGATGCTTTGAAAAATAAATTTTGAGCATCTAATTTAGGTATGTAAAACAAAATACTCCAAGTGAATAGAAATAAAATTTTGTATTTCATACTGAATAATTTTAAAAGGTACATTATCCAATCAACCCCTTCTGAAAAGTCGCAATCAATAACTCCACCGCAGGCGCAACAATATCCAACAAAGGCTTAGGATAAACCCCTAAAATAATTACCAAAGCTGCCACCATTAAAAGCACAGATTTTTCATTATTATCCAAGTCTGTAAAACCCTTTGTCAAAGCATTGGTTTCACCCAACATCATCGTCTGATAGCTGCGTAACATATAAACTGCACCTAAAATAACCGTCAACCCTGCAAACGCTGCCATCCACTTATTGTATTGATAAATGCCATTAATCAATAAAAACTCGCCTACAAAACCATTCGTCAAAGGCAAAGCCACTGAACCCAGCATGATGATTAAAAATAACAAGGCAAACAAAGGGGCTTCGCTGCGGATACCGCCCAAAGCCGCTATTTCACGCGTTTTAGTGCGTTCCAATAAAATTTCAGCGATTAAAAACAGACCCACAACGTTTATACCATGCGCCATCATTTGCATCAAGCCGCCTGTGACCCCCTCAGTATTCATGCTAAAAATGCCCGCTGAAATCAATCCAACATGCGCAATAGATGAATAGGCTATCAATCGCTTATAATCTTTCTGCACAATGGCAATACAAGACGCATAAACAATACCGATAATACTTAAAATCATAGCCGTATATGCCCATGAATTCCACCCTTGTGGCACAAGCGGCATCAACCAACGGAGGAGACCATAAGTGCCCATTTTCAGCATAATACCTGATAAAAGCATTGTGCCCGCAGTCGGAGCGGTCACATAAGTATCTGGTTGCCAAGTGTGAAAAGGAAAAACGGGCATTTTTATAGCAAAAGCAATAAACATTGCCCAAAATATCCAGCCTTGTTCGGTCGGCTGCAATTCCCGTCCAGCAGCATAAAGGTCATTTATAGCAAAAGAATGGTTGGGTGTTGCCAGATAAACATACAGCAAACCTGCCAGCATAATCAACGACCCCGCAAGGGTATAAACAAAGAATTTGAAGGTTATTTTACCCCTATTTTCACCACCCCACAAAAGGCAGATGAAATAAATGGGTATCAATGCCAATTCCCAGAAGATG
>JAYUQN010000305.1:0-5016 GCA_043756725.1 Saprospiraceae bacterium | reverse complement strand
GGTAATGGGTAATGGGTAATAGGTAATAGTTGTCATTACTTATTACTTATTACCCATTACCCATTACCCATTACTTATTACCCATTACTTATTACCCATTACTTATTACCCATTACTTATTACCCATTACCCATTACCCATTACCCATTACCCATTACCCATTACCCATTACCCATTACCCATTACCTATGTATAATATGAAAATCGAAATAATCTACGAAGATAGCGACATCCTTTTAGTCAATAAACCCGCTGATTTATTGACCATTCCAGACCGCCACGATGCGGCAAAGCCCAGTCTTCAAGGGTTTTTGAAAGCACAATACGGGCGTGTTTTCACCATTCATCGCTTGGATAGGGAGACTTCGGGTATCCTCATTTTTGCTAAAAATGAAGCGGCGCATAGACATTTGTCTATACAGTTTGAAAAACATGAAACCTCTAAAATTTACCTCGCCCTTTTAGACGGCGTTTTGCACCAAGAGACGGGTGAAATTGATAAACCGATTGCCACACACTCTTCGGTGGCGGGTAAAATGGTGATTGCTAAACGCGGTAAAGAGTCGCTGACGTATTATAAAGTGATTGAAAAATTCAAACATTTCACCCTCGTAGAAGCCGATATTAGAACGGGGCGAACCCACCAAGTGCGGGTACATTTTCAAAGCATTGGCTACCCGATGGCGGTTGATGCTTTATATGGTCGCCGTTCCAGTTTGCTGTTGTCCGCAATAAAAGCCAAAGGTGTGAAATTGGGGAAATTTGAAGAAGAACGCCCCATCATGAGCCGCACCACACTACACGCCCACCGCCTCACCTTTCAACACCCAACCACGCTCGAAACCATGACTTTTGAAGCACCCTTGCCCAAAGATTTCAACGCACTGCTCAGCCAGTTGCGAAAATGGGGGCAATAAAACCCATGTTCGTACATTAATTCTAACCGTTCATACATTTCTCATTACCATTCATACAGTCAACTTGTTTGACTGTAAAATCATTTATATATTTGCATTAACAATGTAATAAAGCTCGCCCTTTAACAGGTAAACACAAAGAAGTCTTTAAACTCATTAAAGACGTTTCAAAACAATTTTCATAATAACACATACTTAGAAGCAACAAAAAGCCAAATTTTTTTATTTTAAAACCCATTTTTCACTTAAAAACCTGTTTATATTATGACCCGTCAAGAACTGGATGTGCTCCGCGAAGAGTACAAAACGCTCGTACCCGCCGATTTTATTCGCGGCGCTTTTATTTCAAAAGAAAACTTACGTGCCCTTTTAAACAAAAAGCGCGATTGCTCTGGTCTGTTTTTTTATATCATTCCAGATAAATCAGACAATACAGCAAAATTTACAATGCACGTTGAGCCTTTTGATGCCAATAAACAACGCTATGTAGAAGAGATTGTTATTGATTCTGCGGAAAGAGATTTACTGAAACTTACCTCTTTTTTTGAGCCTTGTCCGCCACATCCAGGTTGTCCAGAATAATATAAAAGTTATGTAATTAAAAAAAAACTGCCACTTATTGGTAGTTTTTTTTTACTATTGCAATTATTACAATTGCACTATGTTTTTTCAACAAAATAGAAACCTGTTATTCATCCTATTGTTTTACTTTTTAACCCTTCTGAATTGTGACGCACAATTGCAGAAAGGTTATTATTTTCACAATTATGATGAAAAAAATGGCTTAATTGCGAAATATAATACTTTTTTCTTCACAGATTCAAAAGGTTTTTTATGGATAAGCTCTACTGAAGGCTTAAATCGTTTTGATGGGCTAAAAGTGAAAACCTATTTACACAACCCTTCAGATTCTACAAGCCTATACGACAACAATATTCAAAGCCCTTTTTTTGAAGATAAACAAGGTAATCTTTGGTTTTGTACAGCAGAGGCTATTCATTGCTATAATCGGCAAAGAGATAATTTTTCACGTTATTGGATTATTGAAAATGGAAAACGATTAGAGAGTGATTATTACAGTTTTGCACTTGATAAAGAAGGTCTTTTATGGTTTAGAAGTGGCTCATGGAGGGCTCATCCTAAGCTTTATTGTGTAGATATTAATAAAATAGATGGGTCTATTTTACAAGCCCAATTTGTATGTGATTTTATAGGGTATCGTTCAAAAAAGCTCTTACAAGATGGGCAAAAAACGACTATTTTAACTTATCCAAGTACATCGGGTTATGGTTTTGTTGAGTATTCTATTGATAAAACTGGAAAAAAATCAAATACCCAAACTTTCTTATCTGGTAAAAATTTAGATAAATTTAAAATAAAATCAATAGTTTTAGATAAAAATGACGTAATTTGGTTAGCAACAGATAAAGGGCTGGTTTCATTCGATAGAAAAAATGAACGATTTCAATTATTTGATACTTATAAAAATGAAAAAATTGATTTTGCACTTGGTTTAGCAACTTGGAATGAAGATAAACTAATTGTATCTACCCATAATGAAGGCGTTTTATTTTTTGATAAAATCAATAAAGTATTTTATAAACAGTTAAAAAAAGAAGAATTAAAAAGCATAGCAGAAGGTTTGTGTTCTTCTATTTTTGACAATATCTACGTGGATAGTGCTAACAATCTTTGGTTAGCAAGTTCTCAAAATTCCTGTCTCAACCATATTAATTTAGATAAAATAAAATTTTCTAATGTTCAATTAACTCAAGGTTTTAATAAAGATTTTACAAATCTGATAGAAGATGATTTACATAATATTTGGGTCAGCTTTGAAGATATAGGCATCCTTGTTTTTAATAACAAAGGAGAATTAGTTAAATCTTTTGATGAAAAACAGTTTTTCGATAAAAAAATCCGTCATTTTTTGAAAGATACAGAAGGGCAGATTTGGATTCAAACAGACCATCAACTTTTAAAAAGTGAAAATGGGGCTTATACGCTTCAATCTGTGTACATTTCACAAGATACTTATCTCTACAATTTGCAACAATTAAAGGATGGAAGATTAATATTATCAACTGATAAAGGCGTTTTTCAATTAATAGGTAATCATTTAAAACCCTTTCAAGAACTGAAATCCACCTACCAATCTTTAAAAATTAGGGGTATTTTTCAAAATAATAAAGATATTTTGTTCCTTGCTGAGATAGGAAGTACAATAAAAGTCTTTGATTTTAAACAAGATTCTGTTTTAAAAACTGAGCTACAAATTAAAGACGATATTAATGAGTTTTTTCAACAAAACGATACAATTTGGTTAGCTGGTGAAAAAGGTCTGTGGAAAGTTTATGAATCGTCCAACAATTCATTTCAGTATAATCTCGTCTTGAATCTCCCTTTTTTATATAAAATTATCATTGATAAAAAGGACATTTTTTGGTTGATTTCCGATAATGGTCTTTACAATTTTAATTCTCAAAATAGGCAATTGCATAAATACAAGGCATCTGATGGTTTAAAAGGTAATATATTTGCTCGATTTTGTGCTTTATCAAACGGCGATATTTGGATAGCTGCCTATAACAACATCAACGCTTTCAATCCCGATAAAATCAAACGCTACACCAACCCACCTAAAATACAAATAACTGATATTAAGGTCAATGATGCCGTTTATACTGAGGGGGGTAATGTCACCGAGCTTAACAAAATTAACTTGCCTTATACCCGCAATACCCTCACTTTTCAATTTGTCGCTATTGAATTTGCCGACCCAGAATACAATAAACTGAAATTTCGACTCGATAATTATGATGAAGATGGGGTTTGGAATGAGGTTTTTAACAAAGAGGGCAATATCAAATATTTCAAATTACCCTTTGGCATATACACACTCCGCATAAAAGCTGCCAATGCAGACGGTGTTTGGTCGCCAGATGAAAAAACCTTTATTATCCGCATAAACCCACCCTGGTATTTCACTTGGTGGGGCATTTTATTAGAAGCCCTCACCGTTTTAACCATCGGTTGGGCAATCCTTCAATGGCGTTTAAAAATTCAAAGGGACAAAGCAGCCATTGAGCAAAAGATTTTGAAAACTGAAATGCAAGCCCTACGCGCGCAAATGGACCCCCATTTTTTGTACAATGCCATGAACTCTATCAACAGCTTTATTATCTCCAATGATGCCCGAAAAGCCAGCACCTATTTGACAGATTTTGCCCGTTTGGTGCGTAAAATATTGGATTTTTCAAAAGAAGAGACCATTTCTATCGAAAAAGAAGCCGAAATACTGAGGGGGTACTTGCATATCGAAGCCATGCGATTTAATCATACGTTCGACTATGACGTCACTATTGATCCTGATTTGGACGAATGGGATACGCAAATCCCAACTATGATTTTACAACCCTTTGTTGAAAATGCCATACTGCATGGCGTAAGACATAAAACGGACGGACATGGGCATATCCAAGTGCGTTTTGAAAAAGAAGGCGATGATTTTATGCGCTGCATTGTGGAAGACAATGGTATAGGTAGAAAAAAGGCAACTGAATTGAACAAAGGCGCAAAAATCAAAGAGCATGAATCCAAAGGCATGCAAATTACCGCCGACCGTATTGACATTCTCAACCTCCAAAAGAAAAAATTGGCTAAACTCGAAATCCTTGATTTGTTCGATGAAACACAACAACCCGCAGGCACGCGCATCGTTTTGCACATACCCCTTTTGTAAAATAATGAATGATGAATTTATGATTCATCATTAAAAAACACTTATTTACTTTTATTTTTCTAAAATATAGTCCATATTTGCGATTATACGAGAATAAGGGACGAATTAAAAATTAGATGCCCAAAGGGGAAAAACCCAAAAGAGGATTTGTTTTTCTTTTTTATTAAAAAATGAAATTTTTTTATAAAAAAGAAAAACAAATCGCCTCCTTTTTGCTGCGTGTGGGTATGTTATTTTTTACTCAATCCCTAATACTGATTTTCACTATAAATAGATAGAAACTTTTACGAAATCACCACTATGAAAGCAATTATCATAGACGACGAACTCTGGGCACGTACCGCTTTGAGTGATATG
>JAYUQN010000304.1:0-5018 GCA_043756725.1 Saprospiraceae bacterium | reverse complement strand
GGCGATACCTGCTCGAAAGCCAATATCATCTGCGTAGCCCATTGAATAATCTTCTAAAATACCTGCTTTTAAAAGATTGTGATAGGTTTCTGGAAAACGCAATTTCAAAAAATGCTGTCTTGACCGTTTTATAGGGGGGGGGGTATTCTTAATGTTTTCAAGCCGCTCTTTTTCCATTTTTAGAATAGAAAAATCCCAATTTGATTGATATGAAGGATGAATGCCCACACGATATTTTTGAGCAATGCGGCGTATAAGGCTTTGCAAACGCTTGTTTTGCCAATCTATGTTTTTATCAAATTCACCATGATCCCCCAACAGCCAAAAGAATATCGGGTCTAAATTGTGGCGTTTGTGCAGCGTTTCCATATAATCAAAGTTAAATTCAGGGTCGTTAATAACGCCCACCAATGCGCCGACACGCCTTGCCGCACTTGTTATTTTTCCTTTAATCGTGTCTTTCAAAAAGCCGCCAATATTGCGTTCATAACCTTTATTTTTAAACGCCCATGCTTGGTCAATGTCGTAAGTAGGTTGAAATTCATAATGCGGTTTGCCTATTTCGAGCAAAGGATATTTTTGATGTATGCTTTTTTTAAGTTCCATAGCCCATTCATTAACGATGGGTTGGTACAAAATATCTAATTTTTTAGAAAGGGATGCAGATGCTGGAAAGCGATTATGTGTATCAAATACTGAGGGGGGTGCTATATATTCTTCATAACGACTGACTAAATAAAAAATACGAGAAAAAACATCCAAATCTCCAAACGTTTCACGATTGAAACCGTAAAAAGAAATCTTGTTTTCAAAAATCAAAGGATGCGGTTTGATATAAATTTCATTATTATCGAAAGTTGTGTCACTAAAGTTTACTTTTGGTATATTAGAATTAATAAAAATATCTTTGCTTTGCGTGAAAATGACATCAAGCGCTAATATTTCACTTAAAACCAATGAAACGGTGTAAAAAAGACGATTTGAGGATTGCTGAGCGTAGAAAAGAATTTTATTTGCCATATTTTTAATTATTTTTGGCGAAGGTATTGTATTTTCAAAATGAGAAATTTACTATTTACAAAAATAATGATTTAATTTGCAAAACCAATAGATAATCTAAGTTTTCAGTTATAAGTTTTTAGTTGTAAGTTGAGTGTTGATTCTAATAAAATCGAAGCTCAACTTACAACTAAAAACTTATAACTGAAAACTTTAATTAGATATGCAAACGTAATACAGCGTTTCCAATCAGCATAAATTAAAAATAAATATTTTGAATTTTTAACGACCGTTTAAATTATCATGGCTCAAAAAGAAGATAAAACAGCAGTTGCCAACAATGGCGCAATGGGTATGTTTGGCGACATGAGTATGCTCAGAGACATCATCATGGGTCCCAAAGTGATTCAAGATGATCAGCGTTTCAATGACACGGATGCCCTTATTCAAAAAAATGACGACACTACCCGTCAACGTTTTGAAGCTCTTGAAAAAGACATGAATGCCCGATTCGACCGTCTTGAACAATTGTTGACCCAAAATGTTGAAAAGCTAAACACGCAGATGCAAAATTTGAGCAAATCTGACAAAGCGAATTTGGCTGATTTACTAATCGAAGTAAGTAAAAAACTCAAAGAATAAGCGCATGGGTAGTCAAGGTACACACCAATCCGATAACTCAGTCAATGAGCTGCAACTGATGAGCCAACTCCGTGAGATTTTGCTCAAAGAGGATAGGTCTGCCTTGATGGAATTGCAACAAATTTTGAATGAACGCGAACTTTTGGCAGGGCGTGTGAATCCGATTATTGAAGAACATTTGGCGTTTTTAAGACAAAACTTTCCAACTGAATATACCCAAGAGGTCAATAAACTCATTGAAAAAAAATTAAAAGGTTCGCAACAAGAGATTTTGGACGTCATTTATCCCGTTATGGGTAAAATGATAGGTAAGTTTATCAATTTGCAGTTTCAGCAATTGAAAGAAAGTATAGATGAACGCATCAATGCCATATTTTCAAAACAAGGCATTTTTAAACGGCTTCGCAATAAAATATTTGGTATTAAAGATTCAGATACGATACTGGCATCCTTGAATGCGCCCGTTTTAGAAGAAATTTTTATCATTCAACGCGATACAGGATTGATGCTTGGCAATGCGTCTTTATACCCCTCAGTAAATCGCGATGTGGTGGCAGGTATGCTCACGGCTATCAAATCATTTGTGGAAGAGGCTTTTGAACATGACAAAGAAGATTTGGAAATGATACAATACGGCACTTACCGTATTTTGCTACAAAATTTTCCATCTTACTACTTCGCTATGGCTTTGAGTGGCTCTGTATCGCTGAAAGAAACGGATGTTTTCAGAAATCAAACCATTGATTTTATTGAAAAAACGGAGAGCTTACGTTTTTTAGATATTACCATTGAGATTCAAGACAAGATTTCACAACAGCTTGAAAATCAATTTATTGTACCCCAACGTGAAAAACAAAAGGCTCAATAACGAATCAACTAAAAAATTATGATTAGTAAAAAAGTTATTTTAACAGGAAGTTTTGGCGTCGGTAAAACGTCCTTGTTCAACCGATTTATTTATCAACAGTTCAGTGATAAATACTTGACCACTATTGGCGTGAAAGTCAATAATAAAATTGTTGAAATTGAGAATGACAAAGTATCCATGATGATTTGGGATATTGCGGGTGAAGTGACGCAAGACAAAGTGCCTGCTTCCTATTTTTTGGGGGCGAGCGGCATTATTTATGTCATGGATTTGTCTCGTCCACGTACATTTATTAATCTTGAAAACGATATTCGATTTTTAAGGAATATGTTACCCGATGGCGATATCGTTATGGTTGCCAATAAAAAAGACCTTGTAACAGAGGAACAAATAGAATCTATTCGTTATGGCATCAGCCAGAATATAGATTTTTTGACAAGTGCCAAAACAGGTGAAAATGTAGAAGAACTATTTTTAGATATGGGTAAACGCCTCATTCAACAATCTTTGAAATGATTAATTCACAAACGAAATCACAAAAAACGGCTTCTCAAACAAAGCCGCAAGTACATCAGCAAATATTGATGGATTGGCAAGGCTTTATTTTAGAAAGTACAGATACTATTTTCTCAACACTGATTTTACACCATACCCCAGCGTCTGATTGGTCTTATTTTCTTAGTAGCATTTTCCCCTCCTTGCAACTTCTGAAATTGGATAGTCCTGAAATTCTCTTTCCCCGCATCGGTTCTATCACCAATTTCTTAGATGGCATCTACGATTGCTCGTTTATGCGTGTGGAATGGGGCGACAATGATAAAATATTGGTCTGGAATATTTTTGACTATTCCAATGATTTGCAGAAAATACAGCAGATGCAACAGGGCTTGAATGATATTAGAATGCGGGAAATATATTAAGTCTTGAATACAAGATAAAAAACCCTAATAAAATTGATTTTTTCATGCGTTTTATGGTTTTTCATATAAAAAATGATGTTTTTACTGAGGGGGTCAATTTTTAAATAAAACGGTTCCCACTATTTTTTCTTTTGAAATAAAACCCCAATAGCGAGAATCTTCTGCATTTTCACGGTTATCACCCAATAAGAAAAAATGGTCTTTTGGAACGATTATGGGTCCAAATTGGTCTGTATTCCAATCATTATTATATGCCTTTTGGATTTCCTTAGTCACCTCTGTTTTAGGTAAAATCAGCCTTTTATAAGCCGTCAAATTGTTATTTTTTATTTGTTTTTCACTTAAAAAAACCTGCACAGAATCTTCATTTTTAATATTAAATATTTCACCTTCCGATATTTCATCCGCTTCTTTTAAGTGCATGGCAGCCAGTGTTGACACTTTATATATGTGCTTTAATACCAAATTTTTATCTGCATTTTCATCATTGACATATAAAATAGCATCACGTATTTCAATTTTATCACCCTCCAATCCACACAGCCTGTATGTGTAAATGTCATCTCTTTTGTAATAAAGATGGTAGTCTTTAAAGCAGATGAAATCAAACCGTTGAGGTGTTTTAAGCCTTGAAGACCATATAAGAGATTTGACTTTCAAGTTAGGCTCATTCGCCGTTGAAGAGGTATAATAAGGAACAAGTATGCCTGTAATTCTCGCAAGCATGTATAGACCGATTAAGATGCCTACAATAAAGGCGATGGGGCGGATGTATTTTTTCATTTTTTATATTTAGTGGTTTTACGAGAACGGATTTAAGTAGTTAAAGGTACTACTCAAGCAAGTCAATTCAATTTTCAATGATTTGAAAATCATGTAATTTACCTTTGTCATTAATAATAAAAAAAATAGCAACGTTAAATTCATAATAACTTGGATACAAATGGCTAATTTTATACCATGTATTTTTTTCAAATTTAACAGGTAAAATAGATAACAAATCATTTTAAAAAAAAGGAAATTTAATCCAATTAATATGATCTTGCTTCTCAAAGAAAAGCACTTTTCTAACCCCTCGTTTACTAAGAAAGAATTGATGTAAGCTATCTAATTTATCATAATCTATCCAGTAGTCTTCAACATTTTGATATTTTTTATTAAAAAACGCTTGCACACTGTCCATAGTGAAGTCAAGAGAACAGATAACTATCATCTCTTTATCATACTTTACTGGATATTTCTTTTTAATATGAATACTATCAACCTTCAACTTTGAAATTTCAAAATTCCTATTGAAAGGGTGTTCATCTTTTATTTCAGACTCTGAAATAAAATAACTAAAGCCACAATTTATATTAAATAGTAGAAAAGTTACCAGTAAAATCCAAATTGAAATATTTAATGAAAACGTCATAATGCCTTTTAACATAACACAATTCTTTTTTATTCTAAAAAACAATATTTGCGCAAACATAAAAAATGTTTTACTTTGAAAATTACAGAAATAGAACAACCTATCCTTTTTGAAGATGCTTTGCAAATGCCTGAATATGCTCATTTGCATGACATCCTACGGTATGTGGAAAATG
>JAYUQN010000303.1:0-5027 GCA_043756725.1 Saprospiraceae bacterium | reverse complement strand
GCCTTTAGGCGTTGAAAATAATGAATAGCAAACGCCTAAAGGCGTTTAAACGGGTTCGGCTAAAGCCGAAGCTACGTGTGCTTTAGGTAAAATATGCTTGAAAATTGCGTTTATACTGAGGGGGTATCCTATTTTTCAACAATAAATTTCTCTGTAAAAACCGCCCCTTGTTTCTGAATTTTTAAAATAAAAAACCCCGTTGACAAGTCTAAAACAGTGATTTCTTTAGTAGAAATACCCTTTTTTATCATTTTACCATCCATAGACGATATTTGATAATCAAAGGGCAGGGCATCATTGAAAGAAACAGATATAAGGTTATTGGCAGGATTGGGCGCAATAACAGGTTTTTCAATAACGGAAATGTCATGCGTTGGTACAGCCGCATTACACACGGTTTTACTCAATAAAGTCGCCATTTCAGTGCATAAATAGTTGTAATTGGTACGTTCCGTAGCCGTCAAAGTGCGGGTTAATAGGCTCGTCCGTTCTGTTGGGTCGTTGGTAAGGTTGTAAAACTCTTGCGTACCGTTGTCAAAGTTCATCAGTTTAAAGTCCATATTCCGCATGGCTTTCCCTTCTTTGGAATTGGCGGCGGGATTTGGTGAAAAGACCTCACTAAAAGCCCACAGACGGGCGATTGTTGCCGTATTTTGAAGAATTGGCACTAAACTTTTGCTATCCACAGGCTTATTAGTTGGTATTTGAGAACGCCAATTGGTAAAACCCGTTAATTCAACAATCGTCGCAAACAAATCTTGCGTATTGACCAAAGCTGTACTCACACGCCCTTGATTGCGTACCGAAGGACCCGAAATAATGAACGGAACGGTAATACCCGGCTGATAAATACTGCCTTTCGCTCTTGGGATTTGAGCTGTTTGTGGCGCGTCTCCATTGTCACCGATGAAAATAATATCGGTACTGTCGAGCTTATTATTGACTTGCAACCAATTGTACAATTTTCCGATTTGATTGTCCATTGATTCAATCATCGCTTTAAAATACGACTTAGGATTTGCCGCAATATCGGCGGGCGTTCCACTCAAATTGCGGTAAGAATGTAGGGAATCGGGCGGCAAATGAAACGGGTCGTGTGGGGCATTGTAAGCCATCCACAGAAAGAAAGGTTTAGTGGCGTTTTGCTGACCAAGCCAATTAATCGCCTCATTTGTCAAGTCTGTTGTGGTGTAATTGGTTGAGTTTGCGTTTACGCCATTGGTGGTTTTTGTCCAATTAGAATAATTTTGAACCGTCCCGCCAAAAATACCTGCATAGTGGTCATAGCCCATTCGGTTCGGATAGCCCAATGTTTGAGCGTTTTGCACTTGTAAATGCCATTTGCCGATGTTTGCTGTGGCGTATTTTGTTGGCGCATTGGCATTTTTTAACAATCTTGGAATCGTTATTTCAGCCGTATCCAAAACCGCCGCATCTGCCCCGCCGATGACCGTTCCAACGCCCGTCCGAAAGCTGTATCTACCCGTCAAAATACCCGCCCGAGTGGGTGAACAAAACGGATTTGACCAAGCATTGGCGAAACGCACACCCCGACTTAACAGTTTGCGGACATTCGGCATAGCTGCTGTATCCATGTGATTTTCTTGAAAACCACACCAATCTGAACCCAAATCATCGGCGATGATGAGGACGATATTGCGTTGGGCTGTCGCTGTAAAAAGGGCGGCGACAAATAAAACGAGGGTAAAAAAGTTTTTCATTTTAAGTATATCATTTAATGTAAAATACTGAAAGATAACATTTTTGTTGATTTCTATGAGACTAAAATGTTTGACTGCTTTTTTTGCCATTAGTTTATCTTTAAAAATCACCCCGAGTGCTCGGGGTACTGAGGGGGGTATATTTTTTTATTTGTAACTGAACGAGTCCTGTTTTACATTGTTTATTTCGGCAACGTCTTCCTTATCGGTTCTTTAGGCTATTTTTATCAAAATGAAAAAAAATTAAAATGTCAATTGCCCGAAATCTGATTGATAATTTTTAATATCAATATCCTTAGCCAACGCCTCATAATTTGGATTTGCATACTTTTTTGCAGCCGTTTTCAAGAGCCAAACGGTTTCGTCATATTCCATTTTTTTGATTTGCTTATAATCCCATTTTTTCTCTTTTTTTAAGTAAGGAAGCAGCCAATCCACGCATTTTTTAAGGTTTTTACCATTAGGTGTTTCATATTTCCAAAGGCTGATATTCACATTTTCAGCCATGCGTGCAATTTGAAAAAAACCTAATAAATTCATATTGACATAGCCCCAAGAGACCGTGCGTGCCAATTCATGGGGCTGACTGCCATCGGGTTTCAATTGGCTTGCGATGCGGGTTTTGGTGACCTCAATTTGCTTTTTAGCCAGTTCTGGTTTATCCGTAAAAAGGGCATAGGCAATGACTTGAACATCGTAGTAAGTGCCGTGATTGTTGTGTTCATCGGCTTCATCTTTTCCGAGTGGGCTATCAGTAAGCCACGTTAAAAAGTCAGAAAACCATTTTTTTAAGGCAGTATGGTCGCCATTCGACCAATTTTTAGACCCCCTCCCGCCTGCTTCGGGATGTGCCATCAGTAAAATAGCGGCATCCACAACCCGAAGCAAAGAACGGGTTTCAATAATGCCAATACCCCTACCTGTATTGATGCCTGGAATACCTTGACCAAAATTCAAATTGGGGTTTTGACGGGTGGCAGTGTCCAAAAACCATGTTTTTATCAAGCGGGCAGCGTGTGCAGCATAGCGTTCTTCTTTTGTAAAATAGTACGCCAACGCCATTGTTTCCGCATCATCAATGATTTTATCCATTTCTTCCGAGTCGCTGATGTCATAATATTCGGGATTGCGCGCGCCGTCTCTTCGGATATAAGGCAAGCCATTCGGTTTCGTTGAATCTGCCCACCAATACGGGGCTTGACTCATGTAGTCGTGTTTGTCACCACTCGGCGGCACTTTCTTTTTGTTCATAACGGAATATAGCTTTCCCGCTTTTAAAATTTTATTGGCTGTGCCTTTAAAATTTTCAAGAGCCTTTGCTTTTATAGCATCTTTATTTTCAATAGCTTGTTTATTTTTTAATAAAACATCACCATTGAGCATCAGCGTTTGAGGGGCTTTTTGCGCTAAAACGAGGGTGTTTAAGCATACAAGCAAGGCAAAAACAGCAATTTTATGTGATTTTAACATAAGTATTTTATTTTTTTAAAATAGTAAAAACAGGCAAATTATTTGTGAAAATACTGAGGGGGTATCAACAAGTTTCCAAAGATTTGAAATCTTTGGAAACTTATTATTTGTTACCTTTTTTCAAGTTCCGCTTACGCACTAAAGCCTCAAGGTAATAGTAATCGGCATACACAATTGGTACATTGATTTCAGATTTTGACGGAAAATTGCCTGTGCTGTTTGTCAATAAAAAGCCTTTGTTGGTTCTCGGTGCGGCAGTGTATTTTTCCGCTACGCTTTTCATTATCTTATCGGCTGATTTTTTATACAACTTGGCTTTGTCTGTACCCATTGTACTTAATTCGTAAAGGGCAGAAGCCACTATTGTAGCTGCCGATACATCTCGTGGCGCAGTCGTTTTATCAGGTACATTGTAATCCCAATAAGGCACTAAATCTTTGGGCATATTCGGGTTTGTGAGGATAAAATTGGCGACATTTTCAGCGTGTTGCAAGTATTTTTTATCACCTGTTTCCCGATAACACATTGTATAACCATACAAAGCCCAACCTTGACCACGCGCCCAAGCCGATTCGTGGCTATAGCCTTGATGCGTGTTTCGATGTTTCACTTCACCCGTTTTAGGGTCGTAACCAATGACATGATATGAACTAAAATCAGGTCTAAAATGGTTTTTCATGGTTGTATTCGCATGGCTGACAGCGACTTTGTAAAACAGCGAATCCTTGGTTTCTTTGAACGCCCAAAACAACAATTCCAAATTCATCATATTGTCAATAATCACGGGAAATTCCCACACTTCGGCGTGGTGATCCCAAGAGCGAATACAGCCCGTTTTTTCATTAAAACGGGTCGTCAAAGTCCGTGCAGACTCGATTAATATGTCTTTATACTTATCGCAGATCCCGATTCCATCGGGAGGGGTCTTCGCCAAACGCAAACCGTTGCCAAAACTGCAATACATCTTGAAACCCATGTCGTGGGTCGTGCCATTTGTTTTTTCACTTTCGATATTTTCAGTAAACGCTTGTGCTTTTTGAAGCCATTTTTTATCGCCCGTGAGTTCATACATATACCACAAATTGCCAGCGAAAAAGCCACTTGTCCATGCTTTTGCGGGTGACATGATTAAGGTGTCCCCTTCGATTGCTCTCGGACTGACGACTTTAGGGTCTTTGACTTTCGCAATTTCTTCAAAAGCATAATTGAGCTGTGCTGCTGCTTTTGCAAGGACTAATGCGTCAGGTGATTTCTTTTGCGCCACTATTTTTATTGAAAAAGTAGCTATACAAAAGGGTATTAAAAAAAGGTATTTCATCATCTGGATTGATTTTGATTTGTTAGAAATTCCGTCATCAGTTTTTCATGCTCTTTTAAAACCTTAGTGTATTCGGGTTTAGTCGCTAAATTCTCCGTTTCCAAAGCATCTTTTTTATAATCGTACAATTCAACGGCAACGGGTTTTGCAGTAGCGAGAATTTTATTCGTTCTAAAATTCTCTTGATACCAAGCGACATAACGATACTGTTTTGTGCGAATGGTATAACCCATTATTTTATCCCCTTTACGTGGATATTGGCTTTGAGCATACGTTTTTCCTTCGTTTTTCGGATTTTTCAAGACAGGTACTAAACTTTTACCTGCCAAACCTTCGGGCGTTTTCAAGCCTGCCAAATCCGTCAATGTCGGGAATACATCTACAAATTCAGATAAACCTTTCGCTTTTTGATTGCCTTTATACTGAGGGGATGCGATGATGAGTGGTGCACGGGTTGCTTGCTCATAATTGTCGTGTTTGCACCAAACGCCGTGGTCGCCGAGATGCCAACCGTGGTC
>JAYUQN010000302.1:0-5030 GCA_043756725.1 Saprospiraceae bacterium | reverse complement strand
ATAGCACTATGTTATTGTCACCTACGATTGTAGGTGATGCCTTTGACATTGATTTGACGACTGCAAAGGCTGAAAATATTCAGTTTAATATTGTCAATTCCTTAGGCGTAGTTGTTCAATCTGAATGGCGAAAGATTGAAAAAGGGCGCAATGTTCTAAGTTTTGATATTTCTCATTTACCCAAAAACACTTATTTTATTATTCCAATAACACAATTTTCACATTTCAGTCCGCTAAAGTTTATAAAGTATTAAAATATGGAAAGACTCTATCAGTGGTTAAAACCGAAAATAGCGGTTGTTTTTCTCTGGCTGTGCGAGTGGGTTATTATTTGTCAATCCATAAATCATCAAAAAATAATTGTATGATAAAGAGTTATCGAATTTATTCGGTAACTCTTTTTTACTTTTATTGTTATAATATTGTAATTATCAATGTTTTAAATTTTGAAAAAGCTAATCCTATTTTGGCACTTTAAATCCTATGATGGTTTTTGATCTTGTTTTTATGTGACATCAAAAATTTTATATAAAAAAAATGTTGCTGTAATTTTTCGTGGGCAATTGTAGAGTAGAGACGTTGCAGTGCAACGTCTCTACGTGGTTCATTTTAACAAGGTTATTGAAAAAAATGCCCTATTGCACACAAAAAAAATTACAGCAACAATTTTTTTATTTTGAAATCCGTTTTTCAACATTGTCTTTGTATTTTTACCCCAGTAAAAACCACACCGCACAACAATGAGTTCAAAATATAAAGTAAAACACTATCCGTACTGCCTCAATTGCCATTATCCGCTGGCAGAGTTTGACAAAATGTGCTCCCAGTGTGGTCAAAAACCGACGGACGGGAAGACCACGATGCACGATTTGTTGCGTGAGTTTATCCATACGCTTTTTCATTTAGATGGTAAGTTTTTTTGGACTTTAAAACACGTTTTTATCCCTGGTCGCTTGACTTTAGAGTTTTTTAAAGGACATCATAAGCGGTATGCGCATCCAGTTCAGTTGTTTTTGGTCTTAGGTATTTTCACTTTTGGTTTGTTGACAACTGCTTCAAAGGGTAAAGAAACAGAAAAAGCCAAGTTTCAGACAGAAGAAAATATTTTTCGTAAACAAGTTTTTGTTGAGCTGGATTCTTTGAAAAAAACGTTGCCAGAATATGAAATTAAGGAAGGGGCAAAAGCCATTGATTCGCTTTTGGTGAAAAGTTATGGGAAAAATGAGGAGAAAGAAAATACCACTTTTATTTTAGAAAATTGGGCAAAAGGGCGAAAAGAAATGGATAGTTTAACCCAAAAATTAAATACTCATATCAAGGATTCTTTAAATTTATCAGCTATAAAAGAAGATGAAAAACAACAAGAGCTTCTTGAAAACCTTAAAGAGTTAAGAGCGCATATTTCAAATAAAACGGAAGAATTAAAAAAAGACAGTATCGCTGCCATGAAAGTGATAGCGAAACTCAATAAGTTGGATATTGATTTTTATGGTGCTATGAAATATGATGTGAAATTAGACGCAAACGATTTGCAAGAAATGATTGCGGATTCCAAAAATTTGCCCCAAAAAACCCAAAAACTATTCACACCCGATAGTATCCATATAGGTATTTTTGGTTTTCTTAATAACAACGCACTATATACCATTTCAGCTGTTGATTTGTATCATTATTCTGAACATGAATTGATTGAAAAATATAATATTAAAGGCTTTTGGAATAAGATAAATTTTAAACAAAGCATAAAATTTAAAAAATCAGGGCAAGAAGACATTAAAAATTTTGCTTTCAGCAAACTGATTTGGTTTACTGTTTTGGCTATTTTACCAATGGCTGCTTTTTATATGCTGCTGTATAGGCGACAAAAGCGATTTTATGTAGAGCATTTTGTTTTTTTGCTGCATTACACCATTATGGCTTTCGGTTTAGTGAGCCTTTATTTTTTGTTTAATTTGGCACATTTCGATAAATTGTCAAATAATTATATTAGGTTATTGAATTTCTATTTACTCTTTTTCGCAATGCCCATCGCTATGAAAAATTTTTATCAGCAATCATGGCAAAAAACCATCGTTAAGTTTTTAATAGCAGGCTTCGTTTTTCTGATAGTGGTTATGTTTGTTATTTTAATAGCTTTTGCTGTGACAGTAGCTTTTTTTTAATTAAAATTTGAAACCCCAATAAAAACCTTTAAATTTGTATAAAATTGTTAAAAAATGACAACTGTATTAGCGCTTCGAGATGTTAAAATTCAGAAAACGAAGAAAATAAAATTTCCTCAACCCAAGCTGTTGACTTTTGAGGATTATGCTCGGCTTACACCACCCGATAGTGGCAACTATGAACTACACAATGGTAAAATTATCTATATGCCAAGTCCAATAGATTTACATCAAGAAATTTCGGTAGCACTTAGTGCCCATCTCTATTTTCACGTCACCAAGCATAAATTAGGTAAAATTTATGCGGCTCCAATGGATACGATTTTCACAATCAATGATACCGTTCAACCTGACATTTTATTTGTACCCAATGACCGTTTGCATATTGTGGATAGGCAAATAAAAGGTGCACCCGATTTGGTGGTAGAAATCCTATCGGGAGGTAATACCGCAAAGGAAATGAGTTATAAAAAGCATCTTTTTGAAACATCAGGTGTGAAAGAATATTGGCTTATTAATCTTAAAAAACAAACCCTAACGCAGTATGAAAATATTGAAGGAGAGTTTTTTGTAAAAAATACGCTTGATACTGTCCGAAGGGACTCCTATGGAGAGGGGGTGCTACACTCGATTTCAGTTACAGGTTTTCAGCTAAAATTGAGTGAAATATTTACAAAATAAGCTATAAATTTGCAGCTACTAAAACTTGCCTTTCATTAGAAAAGCAAGTTTTTTTTTAACTTGAATTAGGATTTTTAGGATTAGAAGGATTTAATAGGATTTTAGATGTTGACAGCCCCCGACCCCAAAGGGGAGATATGATGCTAACTCCCCTCTGGGGTCGGGGGCTTTTCAACATCTAAAATCCTATTAAATCCTAAAAATCCTAAAAATCCTAATTCAAGTTAAAAATTAAAATTAAATCATAAAACATGTCCATCTACGACCAATACGAAACCGTCATAGGGCTCGAAGTCCACGTACAGTTGTCTACCCAAAGCAAAGCCTTTTGTGCCGACAGCATCAAATTTGGCGGTGACCCCAATACTCAAACCTCTGTTTTGTCGCTCGCACATCCGGGTACATTGCCTCGTTTGAATAAAAAACAGGTGGAATATGCCGTGCGTCTCGGCTTGGCTTTGGGTAGCGTTATTAGTAAAATGACTTGTTTTGACCGTAAAAATTATTTTTATGCGGACTTGCCCAAAGGCTATCAAATTACGCAAGATAAAAAACCGATTTGCATCGGTGGTAGATTAAGTATTTACACAGCAAACTCGAAATCTGACACCCGACATCTGAAATCCATCCGATTACACCATATACACATGGAAGAAGACGCAGGTAAAAGCATTCACGACCAAGACCCAACGCAAACTTTTATAGATTTGAACCGTGCAGGGACGCCTTTGCTTGAAATAGTGACCGAACCCGACTTTCGCAGTGGCGAAGATGTGGATGCTTTTATGACTGAAATGCGCCGTTTGGTACGGTGGTTGGACATTTCAGATGGCAATATGGAAGAAGGCTCGATGCGGTGTGATGTCAATATATCTGTCCGTAAAAAGGGTGAAACCCAATTTGGGACGCGTTGTGAGGTAAAAAACGTCAACTCCATGCGTTTTGCTCGAAAAGCGATTGAATTTGAAACAAAACGGCAGATAGATTTGATTGAAAATGGTGGCACGGTGGTGCAAAATACCCTCAATTTTGACCCCGCCACAGGCATAACCGCCCCACTTAGAAGCAAAGAAAATGCCCATGATTACCGCTATTTTCCAGACCCCGACTTGCCGCCAGTTGTTTTAACAGAAGAAAAATTGCAAGCCATTCATGACGATATGCCTGTCTTACCCTGGGTAGAAAAAGATAATTTGATTAACAAATATGGCTTGACAGAATACGATGCTACCCTATTGACTGAGGATAGAGATACGGCTGAAAACTATCAATATTTTGTCAGCAATTTCACTAAAAAGCTCTATAAACCCGCAGCCAATCTTTTTATCAATAAGTTTTTACCAACTATTCATGCCGATGAACACTCTTATGTGAAAATCATGAAGCACATTATTCAATGGGAGGAAATGCTTGAATTGATTGAAAATGGTAAAATAAGTGCTTCCGCAGCGTATCAAAAACTGTATCCCGCCATTTTAGAGACCCCCTCAGTATCCAAGCCTGTTTTGGGGATGGCAGAGGCTTTAAATCTTTTACAAAGTGCTGATGCCGATTTTTTAGAAAATATTGTGAAACAGGTTTTAGACGCTAATCCTGAAAAAGTATCAGAATTTAAGAAGGGTAAAAAAGGCTTAATTGGGTTTTTCATGGGCGAAGTGATGAAAGTTTCTAAAGGGAAAGCGGAACCTAAAACGACGAATGCTTTAATTTTGAAATTAATAGAAAATAGATTACTTTAGCAGTCTAATTTAAAAAAATAAGACAATGGAAAGTGCAGCATCCGCTCAAATAACAGCAACACGCTTATACTCAATCGAAGAATATTTACGATTGGAGGAACGTGCTATTGAAAAAAGTGAATATAAAAATGGGAAAATTATAAAAATGGCTGGAGGAACTGTACCACATAACGTCATTTCTGCTAATTTCATTGGTGAAATCAGAAATGCTATCATCGAAAAAAACAAACCTTGTGTTGTGGCTTCGGGTGATATGAAAATATATATGCCTGCTTATCGGTTTTTTAATTATTCAGACGGTCTTGTGTTTTGTGGTGAGCCTGAATTTTACAACAATACAACAGATTCCCTTATAAATCCTACCTTGATAGTGGAAGTGTCTTCGGATTCAACAGAAGTTTATGACCGCACTGATAAGTTTGATGAATATTGCAGTTTAGACAGTTTT
>JAYUQN010000301.1:0-14656 GCA_043756725.1 Saprospiraceae bacterium | reverse complement strand
AGATGATGAATCGGGCAATGGCGCATATCAATGGGAAAGTGTATCGTAAATATCGGTTGTATGAAAAACAATTGTAGTTGCGAATTTATTCGCAACAGTGCCCTTGTTTAGTTCGCAGATTTAGGGTAAGTTTTTAGAGAAATTTTGAATGAGTTAATAGTTAAATTTGAAAATATCATAGCCCTGAAAGGGCGTAATCCATCAAAATAGGGTGAAGCCCTATACAAATACTATGGAATCAAACGACAAGTTAATAAACTTTGAAAACAGCCACATCCGCAGAGAATGGCATAATGACCAATGGTTTCTCGCCATTACGGATGTTATCGCAGCTTTGACTGATACCGACAATCCAAGACAATATTGGACAAAGGTGAAAAATAAAATCAGCGAAGAAAGTCAGTTGCAACCGTTTTGGTTACAACTGAAAATGTTGGCGGCTGATGGTAAAAAATATAAAACAGATGCCGCCAACAGTGATGGTATTTTTCGCATCATTATGTCCGTGCCCTCTCCCAAAGCTGAGCCTTTCAGGTTGTGGTTGGCAAGCCTCGGCACTCAACATATTGCAGAAACCGAAAACCCCGAACTCGGTTTTGAACGCCTCAAAGAAATTTATAAAGCCAAAGGCTACTCCGACGAATGGATTGACCGCCGCCTCCAAACCATTGATACCCGTAAACAATTAACGGATGAGTGGAAAAATAGAGGTATAAAAGAAGGTCAGGAATACTCTTTTTTAACCGCCACAATAGCAAAAGGCACATTCGGATTGACGCCTTCCGAGCATAAAAGCATAAAAGGCTTAGACAAACCCAGCCAAAATCTACGAGACCACATGACGCCGCTCGAACTGATTTTAACCGCTCTTGGCGAAGAAGTAACCCGCAGTATTGCCGTGGATGGCGACGCGCAAGGTTTCAATGAAAACCATGAAGCGGCGGCAAAAGGAGGGAAAACAGCAGGGGAAGCACGGGAACGGGTAGAAGCAAATTTGGGTAAAAAAGTAGTTTCATCTGAAAATTATTTAAAACAATTGAAGGAAGGAAAAGAAGAATTATGAAACGAATCCTAATAACAGGCGCAAACGGTTTTATCGGCTCAACTTTAGTGGATGAAGCCTTAAATCGGGGATGGGATGTCACCGCCGCCGTACGCCCAACGAGTGATAAATCCTTTTTGCAAGACCCCCGCATTCACTTTTTAGACCTTAATTTCAAAGATAAAACGGCTTTGAAAAAACAGCTTGAAACAGCAGGACGTTTTGATTACGTCATTCACAACGCAGGCACCACAAAAGCCTTGAACCGTCAAGGCTACCTCGATGTCAATACAGATTATACTAAAGATTTTGCCACTATACTGTCCCGTAGGGATTCCAATGGAAAGGGCGGTGACTTGCAACCTGAGAAGTTTCTTTTCACCAGTAGCCTTGCCGCTTTAGGTCCTACTTTGAAAGACAGCATTATTTCACCGATAAAAGAACCTAAACCCGTTACTTTTTATGGTGAAAGCAAATTGGCGGCTGAACAACATTTGGCAAGTCTCGAAGGGTTTCCGTGGGTGGCTATACAGCCCACTGCCGTTTTTGGTCCGCGTGAAAAAGAGTTTTTAGCCCTTATCAAACCGCTACAAAATGGCTTTGAATTTTCACTCGGCTCAAAGCCGCAGCAATTGAGTTTCATATATTCAAAAGACTTGGTGCGGATGATGCTGGCGGCTTTGGAATATGGGCATGTGGGTAAAAAATACATTGCTACGGATGGTAAAATCTATTCCAATGCCGATTTAGGTAAGGCAATTAGCAGCGTTTTGGGTAAAAAAACGGTTAAAATAAACATACCGATGGGCGTTGTCAGCATAGCGGCTTTTGTTTTAGAAAAAATAGGGGATTGGCGTAAAATGCCTACTATCCTGAATCGGGATAAATTGAGTGAGTTGGCGGCTGAAAGTTGGGTGTGTGATGTGACTGAAACGTTTGAAGATTTAAAATTCACCCCTCAGTATGACTTGTTTTCGGGCATGGCTGAAACAATTGAATGGTATAAAAAGCAGGGGTGGTTGAAATGATAGCGTTTAGAAATGGAAGTATAAATACAAAAGACTGTGAATGAGATAGGGCGGTTAGAAACTGGGGAAGCGTTGAAGTAATTTGACATAACAGGAATAGCTATAGTAGTGATAGGGGATACGAACAAAGGGTCAGAAAAAAAATCCAAACCCCGTATGGGGCGATAGGCATAAAGCGTCAGTGGGATATTAATGACGATTTACATCAAAAATGTTAAAAAAATATCGAAATAAACGAAAAATTTGGTAGCAAGTGGGAAAAACAACTTTATCTTCTCTCCTATTTTAGGTAGAAAATAAAACACATAAAAATTTATAGAAAAATATTTAATAAGTTAAAGTTCTGTTGAGAATATAGTTTATTTGTAGATTCGTTTTTTTATTAAAATTACTCTTAAAACTTAAACCTTTTACTTTATGAACAAGTATAAATCCTCAGCAACTCAGCAACTCAGCAACTCAGCAACTCAGCAACTCAGCAACTCAGCAACTCAGCAACTCAGCAACTTTAAGGATTTTAATTTTTAGTTTCCTATTTTTCAGTCACTCTTTACTCTTTTCACAAGCTACTCCAAAAGTAGATTTAAGTGTTCTAAAAAACAAGCTTCCCGCTTCTCCAACAGCCGCAGGGCTTGGGCAATATGGTGAAGTTCCTGTCAGCCTTTACAATGGTATGCCACAAATTTCAGTTCCGATTACACAATTGAGCGGCAATGAAATGGCCATGCCTATTTCCTTGAGCTATCATGCGTCTGGAAATAAAGTAAACCAAATGGCTTCTTGGGTGGGTTTAGGATGGAGTTTGCAGGCAGGAGGGGTGATTACAAGAGAAGTGCGTGATCAGCCCGATGATGCTTATAGATTTAGTCCATCAGTTTATCATTGTATGTTTCCTTGTCTTAATTGCGATGATTGTAGCAGTACACCTGTCCCCCCTTCAATATCATCAGTTTGTGACAATTGTAATAAATATAAAAAGTTAGAATATAATTATACTGATATGGGCTATTTATATACTAAACTTCAAGTTTTTTTTTTACACGGTAAAAATCCAACAGATTTCACAAATAACGAACGTCTTTTTTTATTTGGCAGGTCAGATGAAAGAAAGGTAGTAAGTGACAATACATATAATATTACACCAGAGTATCAAAATAATTGGTTTCTTTTAGAAGATCAGCGAGTTTTTTTAGAGGCAGGGCTACCCGTTCCCGGCAAGCTATTAAGTCATACAACACTCGATGCTTATGATACGGAAGCGGATATTTTTAACTTTAACTTTAATGGGTATTCAGGGCAATTTATCTTTAATAAGGATGGTTTCGCTAAAATTATTACTAATGATGATTTGATAATTACTTATACTTTATCTCAAACACAGAATATTATGTCTGAATATTCTGCTATTGGTATGACATCCGCATTTGAAGGCGGTATTACAGAATTCAAAATAACAACCCCAGACGGCGCTACATATATTTTTAATGAGAAAGAAATAACTCATAGCGATAGCGAGGGTCAAGATAATGGTTCATCCAGTTTTGGGTCTTATCATGACTGTGACCCTCAACTAAATAGACCCTATCAAACACCTCTACTTAAAAGAAGAGCAGCTTATACAGCATGGTATTTATCAAAAGTTTACAACCCCAAAGGGCAAGTAGCTTTTGATTTAGAATATGAAAAAGAAGTTACGATAGACCATAGCAATATTAGTCAATCTAAATCTGAAGGTGTAAGTAGTCAGCCTTATTCAAAATCCAGTTCGGTAGTCACTACTTTTGGGAAAAGGTTAAAAAAAATTAAGGCTTACACCATTGTTGAGGGTACTAATTCTCTTACTGAAAGTGTTGAATTTGAGCCTACTTCAGCTGAACGACCTGACCTTCATTACCCCACATGGTTAACAGATAAAATGAGTACAACATTCAGCAAAAGCAAAGCACTTGGTAAAATAATTCAAAAAGGAACTGATGAAACTGTTACTTTAAAAGAATTTGCGTTCAACTATGGTTCTTTCCAAAAAGCCTTAGATAATGTATGCTCGGTTTCCTCAATACCAGATTACGTAAATAAACATGCAGAAAGGTTAAAATTATTGTCTGTGACTGAAACTGGTAAATTCGGAGGTACTGCTTTGGTTGAGCCTTTTTCATTTGAGTACGATGAAACACCTTTACCACCTCGGCATTCACCGCATCAAGATTTTTGGGGTTATTATAATGGACCCACTAAGACGCAAAGTTTATTGCCTAAACTTTACGCTTTTCCTAATTATACTTATGGTTCTGCAACTTATGCAAATTTTCAAACAATTTATTCAATTTTTCTACGTCCTAATTTTGGGGGACTGAATACTGATTATTTCATCTTAAATCAACCAACAGGGTTCAATTTAGCAAATGATAGAACACCCGTATTTGCTAATGCAAAAGCAGGTATTTTAAAGAAAATTAACTATCCCACAGGTGGTAATGTTTCTTTTGACTATGAAGAACATAAATATTCAATGGATAATTTTATGAATTTGGATCAATATTCAGCTGGTGGGCTAAGGATAAAATCTGTTACAAATTCTGCTGGTGTCACAAATTCTTACAAATATACCAAGACTATAGGCACAAGTGTAACGGAATATTCAACAGGAAAGCTTGTACAACTCCCAAATTTTGGGCAGAGTAAATTTTCAGAAGCTGGCGGGGTTACTACGGAAGAAAAAATTAAGAACTCTACAACAATTTCTTCAAGTAGCAATTTTAACACAAATAATGGTAACTTTCATGTAGGTTATGAACAAGTAACTGAAACAGAAACCAATAATGGTAAAACTATTTATTACTATAACACACCTGCCATTTTAGGTGTAACACAACATTCGGAAAACAATACAGTCTTATTCAAATATCCTGATGTGTGGCGAAATCAAGAAGGTCTTTATTCCGATTTAAATCCTTTTGCACCCGTTCCTAATTATGATTGGAATAGAGGATTATTATTAAAAAAAGAAGTTTATACTGAGGGGGGTACAACACCTTTGCAAACCACAACAAATACCTACAAATTAGTAAAATTTGAAAAGATACCGTCTATTAAAGTAGAGACCATAAACACAAGCCCAGGTACAGTTTGGGATCCTTTAAATAGTGCGGATTTCCAAGCATTGGCTAAGTATTACACTTTGGTTGCCGATAAACGTTTGGAAACAGTTACCATAAAGGAAAATTATGGGGCTAATTTTGTCGAAACGATTACTACTTATGGCTATGGAAATTATCATAAAAACCCTATTAGCTCAACAATAACTAATAGTAATGCTAAAGTATATAAAACGGAGATTGTCTATTCAAAAGACCTGCCTTCAAGTACTGACCCTGCTATTATTAAGCTCAAAGAGTACAATATCATCACACCCATTGAAACAAAACTATTGATAGACAACACTTTACAAGCAGGTGTAAAAAATGAGTTTTTTAATTATACTGTGGGAAGTAAGACAATGCCATTACAAAAAAAATGGATTGAAATTTTAAAAAATAGTGCTATTGATGAAAAAGCAGAGGTCGAATCTTATAATTCTGATGGTAGAGTAACAAAATGGAAACAGTCCAATTTTACAACTTCAGAGGAATTAAAATATGGTACTACTACTGGGTTACTTGAAGAAAAAAAATTTGCTACGCTTATATCAAAGGTAACGTATCATCCAAATATTAGAGCCATTAAAACATTGACAACTGAGAATGGTCAAACGACATCCTTTTCTTACGACCCTTTGTTGAGGTTACAGACCATGCAATCAAAATTTGATAATCCAGACCCAACTGTATTGTCTAATCCGAAAGTTACAACAACTAACTCCTATAATTTTGGTGGTATATCTGCTCCAAACAATAATTATGTTGGTACGTCAATTACGTTTAGTGATTACACATCAACTCAAACGATGAAGCAATATTTTGATGGCTTAGGGCGACCCATTTCATCTATTAGAGAAAATTATACGCCTAATTATTCACATCAAAAAAACAATATAACTTATGATGCCATAGGACGGCAAGATAGGGCTTATCAACCTTTTGAAAGCTCATCGACTGGGTATGAGGCTATCGCCTCAACCGTTCCTCGAAGTGATAAACCTTATATGAATACGGTTTATGAAGCATCTCCGCTCAGTCGTCCTGCTAAAAAGTATATGGAAGATGGCAATTATATTGAAATGCAATATGGAACAAATAATGCAGATTACCCTGTTAGACAATTTGATATTACAGCAGGAACAGGAGGTAATTTTTATACAATTGCACCAACCGCTTCCTATAACGGTTTTTACCCCGATAATTCCCTTTACAGAGTCACCACTTGGGATGAAAATGCAAACACAGCAGAGCCTAAAAAAGGAAGAATAGATATTTTTAAAGATAAAGTTGGACGCACTATCCTAACCCGTAAGTTTGTTAAAGGTGCAGGAGGGGCTTATAAAGATGTAGATACCTACAATATATATGATGATTACAGCAATTTGATTGCTGTAATTCCGCCCGATGTTTTAACATCAACGGGTTCTATTTCTGCCTATACGTTGATTTTTCAATACAAATATGATATACAAAATAGACTTTCTTCAAAATGGATACCGGGTGCAGATGCTCAAGAGTTGTATTATGACAACCGTGATTTAGTCGTTTTGGTACAGGATGGCAAACAAAGAGTAGAAAATAAACTTTTGGCAACCATATATGACCCATTAGGCCGTCCTATCAAAACGGGGTTTGTGCCTATTTCTACGGTCGGTACTACCCGAACAGCAGTGGAGTCTTATATCAATACTAATAATGGTGTACCAGCTACTGCGATTTCTGCAACAGACGTTTTAATGGAAACAAGTTATATGCCTAATAAAAGCCTGGTAGCGCAAACCAAAGCCAGGGTCTTAGGTAATAAACTATCAACTGATGCTGATTTTGTTGTAACCAACTATGAATATGATACTTATGGGCGTTTGAATGGTACAACGAGCAACTCACATACCAATCAATACACCAGTATGTATTTCCCTCAAAACGATGCAGATAAACCTTATTCGAATTTTCATAGTTGGGTTGGACCCGACAATCAATACAAGGTGACGTTGCAGTACAACTATTACGACAATGGTTTGCGCCCTACTAACACTTATCACTCTATCGTTTTAGACAATACGTGGTCAAATATAACCTATCAACGCCTTGTTTCAAATTTGAAATACGACTATAAAGACCGTCTAATCGAAAAGAATTTGGCAGGTAAATTTGATTGGAATACTTGGAGCATGAAATATGTACAATCCATTGATTATGAATACAATAATCGAGGGTGGCTAACCAAAATGAATAAAGGCTATTTGCCAGAAGCCAATTGGTACGATGTTTTTTATCCTGTTATTTCTTGTGCTGAACCATTCAATTGGTATTTTGCAGGTTCGCCTTCTTTTGCTAATCCTAATTTACACGAGGGAGACAATAACCCTGATTTATTTGCTATGGAATTGCGTTATGATAATCCAAATTCTGCTTTTCCAGGTAGCATATCAGCACAAAAGAACGGCAATATTGCTCAAATGCAATGGCAAGTGGCAGGACGTGCCATGCAGGGTTATTCTTTTGCTTATGACGAATTGGATAGATTACTTGAAGGCAATTACACCGATATAAATAACCCAAGTAATTGGATTGGTTTACCGCAATACACGTATGATAATAAATATAAAGAAAAAATAGTTTATGAAGACAGCAGAGGTAATATCAACAAAATTATCCGCAATGGTTTGGATAAAAATGAAATATGGCAAAATAATCCTTATGGTACAATGTGCGGTAGTTTTGGTGAAATAGATAATTTATCTTTCACTTATCAACCCAACAGTAAAAATCGTGTTAAAAATATTACGGATGCTTCTACACTGCCTTTCAATCCATTAGTCAAACATGGATTTGAAGCCAAAGCAAATGCTGCCGACTACGAATATGATGAAAATGGTAATCTTAAAAAAGATGACCATAAAAGTATTACCGCTATTGAATACAATTACCTAAATTTACCTACCAAAATCACTTTTACAGATAATCGCTCTATTGAGTTTATTTACGATGCGATGGGTAAAAAATGGCGTAAAACAGTAAAACAAACAGGACAATACGATGATATACGAGATTATATTGATGGTGTAGAGTTTAAATCGGTAGTAGAGAACAATGCCATCGTCATGAAAGCAGATTTGATTCATTTTACTGAGGGGTATGCTCAGTTTGATGCAAATACTATTTCCAACTATAGCTGGCAAGGGTGGGTTTATAAGTACGCATTAAAAGACCATTTGGGCAATACACGAGTCACTTTTTCAGATAAAGACGATGATGGTATAGTGAGTGCCAGCACGACCGAGATTGAACAAGTAAACCATTATTATCCATTCGGTTTGAATATGGAAGGTCCGTGGAGTGGGGCAGCTGGGCAAAATAAATATCAATATAATGGGAAGCAGTGGAATGATGATTTTAATTTGGGATGGAATGATTACGGGGCGAGGTTTTATGACCCTGCTATGGGGCGGTGGAATGCTGTTGATCCTTTGAGTGAAAAGAATTATACATCTACACCCTATAATTACGTTACGAATAATCCTATGAAATTTATTGACCCTGATGGTATGCAAGAAGAGTCAACAGATGTAAGGAAAAATAAAGATGGAACTTATACTGTAGTAGGAGGTAATCTTAATGATGGCGATAATGGAATATATGTAAAAAATAATAATGGCTCAAGAGGTGATTTAATAGGATATTCTGCTACACCTGCATCTTTTTACTATGCAGAAGGAAATAATAATCGAGGAATCTGGCAAGGAACAATAAATCCTGATGATCAGTCTGCTCGCAGTTTTCTAAACAACCTACTTTCGGAAAATCCTAGTGTTGCCGTTTACATGCCACAAGGAACCAATGGTTCTAAATATGATTTTAAAGTAACCAATGGTACTAATCAACGAGTTTATACAGGAGGTACAGATTTTATAAATTTTTATAGAGGTATGCAGATTTTGCATGGGAAAAACGGAAAACCAATATATGCCTCTGCGAGAGATATTGGGAATATTGGTGCGGGACTTGTAGCAGGCAGAGAGGGGATGGGATGGGCTACAGCCAGACTTGGGTTAGATTCCTATGAGTCGTATAAAATGGAAACATTTACAAGAGAGGCTATTGGTACACAATATGCAGAAAAATTAGGACATAGAATCGGTAATGAAATGTATAAAAAATTTATACTTAGTAGATTACCTGGAAACGCACATTTAAAGGATATAAAAATTTCACAAGATGTTATATCAAAAGGAGATCTATAAATTAATAATAGCAATACTTGCTTCTATATTTTTTTGTGGCTGCAAGTATAGCCCTAGCTACGATGTATACTCAAAATTACCGAAAAGGTCTCCTTTGACAAAAGAGGTTTTTCTTAAAAGTACACAAATTATTCGATATGATTCGGATATCATTTTAACTTATAATACTTGTCCTGATTGCTGGGATCGTAATGATACACATTTGCTAATATATGATAAAAATTTAAACTTAGTTGGGGCTTGTTTTTTTTCTTCTGGGAAAATAGAAAACATTGAAAATGGAATTATTACAGGCTATTTAAACGAAGACAGATTGGCAAGAAGTAGCTCTTATCGAAAAGATTTACCTTCCAAATATTCACTAAAATTAATAAAATGGGATAGCGGTAGTGGTATAAAGTCAGATAGGATTATTCAAAAAATAGTAATATGTACAGATTCAATGAAAGTAAATATTATAACTAAAAAATGTGTCGATAATATTTTTGCTGGGATAGATGTGATTAATGGTAAAAGTAAATTAGATTCCAAATTCTTAGATGGTTTTACTAAAATTGATACAGTCAATTGCAAGATTTCAGATTTATTATTAGGTGAATATTATATTTCTGTTAAAGCATTTGATTCGAGAAATTACTTAATTAATGATATAATGATTCCAGTTGACAAATCCATACTAACGGAGTTTTACGAACAAATTTGGAAGCAGCTAAAATCATCTTCTCATTAGACCAGCTCGACCCACTCATTCAAGATACAATATCTAGAGCGCAATCAAATCAACAAGCAGCTGTTGGCTTTATATTTGGACATGGTGGGGATATTTTATTTCAAGCAAAAAATTATAAAGCGGCAATTTTTTCTACTACTTTATCTACCTCTGTGAAATATGGTAAAACTATAGGTCTAAGTGTTGGAACAGCTGTTCATGGTATTGCAACACAAGGTACAGCTACGGTAGGCGAGTATATAGAAAATAAAGAATAAAATATGGAAGTATCAATAAAAAAGAAAAACACTCGCCTCCTTCTTCCTGCGTGTGGGTATCTTATTTTTTACGCAATCCCTAACGTTTAATTTTAATATGATAAATTTTCAATTTAATTTCAATGGAAAGTTATAAAGCAAATATTTTAACTCTTTTTTTAAATTTAGTTTTAGCCTTAGTTTTTTTTATAGTTTTATCTTTTATTTCTAAAACCAGTTTACTGACATCGTTTATTATTATATCATTATTTTTTATTGGTTGGTTTAATTCCTATATGAAGAGAAATACACTATATTCTATAACTTTCGATGATAAAAATAAAAAAATGAAGTTAAAAAAGAGCTTTTTTGATACAGAATTTAAAGAAATATATTATCACGAACTAACCTGTGAAATTAAAGATTATGCCATTGGTAGAAATATTATCAATAATGTACTTTTTGTATATAAAGATAATGAAAACGTTTTCCTAATTGGAGAATCTCTAATATCTGGATTTAAAACAATAGATATATTGAAAATAAAGGATAAAATAACTTCAATAAGTGTTCCGAGAGAAATTAGAAAACCTATATAACAAAATTTCTATCTAATGACATCTAAATTCTATTTTAAAGTAGTAATAATTTTTATCATATTATATATTGTAACCTCTATTGGCGTAATATGGGGTATACCTGATTGGGTACATCAAGTATGTAGTATTGCTTTTGTTTTTGCTACATTTTTGGGATTAAGACAAAAAAAGAAAGAACGTAAGAATAATACTTAAAATACCCAATCGTATTCAATTGTTCACAAATTTGTTAGCTTTAAAAAAAGGTTATCTCACTTTCTACAATGCTACAACTTGCGAAGGCAAGTAATGAGAGGGTAAAACATAATACTTTTCAATTAAATTTCAATTATCACAAATAAAAATATTCAAAATGATACGATACACCTTATTCATATTAGGTATTATAGGCTACCAAACGCTTAAGGCACAAACCACTGCCTTGCGTATAGATACAGTACGCCTATCCGTTTACAATACAGGCAGAGTCTATGAACTCAAACGCGCGCCATTTGGTGAGCAAACGCCAACCGTAGGCATCGTCAAAGCGATGGTGTTTGCCGAAGACAGCTTCGACGTTAAGAAAAATGAAGTGGCTAAAACTTTCAAACCCGAAAACAATAACCAACTTCGCAGTCGGGTCGTTGAGTTTACACCACCCACTACGCCACGACGCCCAACCGAGGAGGAAATAGCGAAAGTGAAAAACAACAACAGCAGTAAACGCACTTGTCAGATAGCGACATTGGGGCTAAAAGATAAAATCGTCTTAATTGATTTTGATAAAAACTGTGACCCAACTTTCAAATGCCTACAAGCCCAACAAGGTGGCGCATCAGCCGTCATAGTCATTTATGATACCAATAAAAAAGACAGTATCGCTTTAGTAAGGGGTAGATACGATGCTCAGATTAAAATACCTTGTTACAGCATCACACGAGCACAAGGGGATTCTGTGCGGGGTATGTTACCATCTCGGGTAGCCCTATTTGTTCCCAAATGGGGTTTAGCGAACAATAATTCATTGTTGTCATCCAATGAAAATATGTTACAACAACAAAGTCAGAACCTCAATAAACAAGGAGATTTACAAGGAGAACAAAACCTTTTGGGGTTAAACAAAGCCAATCAACCCTTACGTTTTACTTTGACACCCAACCCGACTAATTCAGAAACACGATTAGAATATGCTTTTTCAGAACCCATATCTTTAACTATCACCGTTTTAAATGAAGCAGGACAGACCATAAAAACCTATCAACGCTCACAAACGCAAACAGCGTCTTTTATTTTTAATACAACCGATTGGGCTGATGGTTTTTATATCATTCGCTTGACAACCCCTACAACACAAGTGGTCAAACGCTTGGTGGTGCATCATTGATTTTATTAATTCACATCACATATTACAACAGCCACCCCTTTATACAAGGCGGTGGCTGTTTTAGCACAAGTGGGGTGGCATGGTGCTAAACAAAAGCACGGCAGCTTTTTATTAAAAAACTAAAAACTAACATTCCTACGTATATTAAAACAAGCCTCCATCTGTTCTAAATCTTGCGCCTTACTCTCAAATTTAGAGAAGGGTTTAGAGCTGATGAAGGGTTTTTGTATAAAAAAACGATGGAAACTTTTGAACTAAAATTTGTTTCCAACGTTTCCCCCCTATACCTTTGCACTCAGATAAAACTAAGTTTTAAAAGAAATCACCACATCATGCAAAAAAAAATCACCATCAAACCCGCTACGGGCAAACTCGGTATTCTGACACCCGGCTTAGGAGCCGTTGCCACCACCTTTATCGCAGGCGTCATAGCCTCTCGCAAAGGATTAGCAGAACCGATTGGTTCTTTGACCCAAATGGGTAATATCCGCTTAGGCAAACGCACGGATAATCGCAATCCCAAAATCAAAGACTTTGTGCCTCTCGCCACGCTCGATGATATTGTTTTCGGCGGTTGGGACGTCTATGAAGACAATGTGTATGAAGCGGCTGTAAATGCCAAAGTGTTAGATCGTTTCATGGTGGAAGCCTTGAAAACAGATTTGGAGAAAATAAAGCCGATGAAAGCGGTTTTTGAAAAAAGATTCGCTCGCAATTTGGAAGGTACATACATCAAAGAAGGTAAAAACAAGATGGATTTGGCGAAACAACTCATGGAGGATATTCGCCAATTCAAAACAGATAATGATTGTAGCCGTTTAGTGATGGTGTGGTGCGCTTCCACAGAAGTCTATCTTGAACCTTCAGCTGTGCATCAAACGCTTGAAGCCTTTGAACACGGGTTGAAAAACAACGATGAAAACATAGCACCCTCTATGATTTACGCATACGCCGCCTTGAAAATGGGCGTGCCTTTCACCAATGGCGCACCCAATTTGACTTGCGATATACCCGCTATGATTGAATTAGCCTATAAAATGAAAGTGCCTATTGCGGGTAAAGATTTCAAAACAGGTCAAACTTTGATGAAAACCATCGTTGCACCGGGTTTACAAGCGCGCGCGTTGGGCGTACGAGGCTGGTTTTCAACCAATATATTAGGCAATAGAGACGGGGCGGTTTTGGATGCGCCTGAAAATTTCAAATCCAAAGAAGTGTCAAAAGGCAATGTGTTGGATGGCATTTTTGATGCTGAAGCGCAGCCAGAGTTGTATGGTGAAATCTATCACAAAATCCGCATCAACTATTATCCACCGCATGGCGACAATAAAGAAAGTTGGGATAATATTGATATTTTCGGCTGGATGGGCTACAAAATGCAGATAAAAATCAACTTCCTCTGCCGCGATTCCATTTTGGCTGCCCCTGTGGTTTTAGACTTGGCTCTGTTCATGGATTTTGCCCATCGCGCAGGCATGGTCGGCATTATGGAATGGCTGTCATTTTATGTGAAAGCCCCACAGACAGCCCCGGGTTTGCAACCACAGCACGATGTTTTCAAACAATTGAGCAAATTAGAAAATACGCTTCGCTACATGATGGGCGAAGATTTGATAACCAACTTGGGTCTGGAATACTACGACGACCTCGCAAAAGAATATGAGGAGCTTTTACAAGTTCATGGCTAATGGCTTCGGCTCTGGCAGGTTGCCCGTCGCACCCGGCACGTGGGGTGCGGCGGTTGCTCTGTTGATGATTTATCCATTTGCGCATTGGACGCTTTTATCGCCTTCCCAATTCACGCTTTTTTTAAGCGTAATCATCGTTATTTTCATTGGGATAGGCGTAAAAGCCTGTGACGTTTTAGAAGAGGAATGGGGTAAAGACCCTAAACAGGTGGTGATAGATGAAATGATTGGGGTGTGGATAGCGATATTAGGACACCCCCTCAGTATTTTCAGCTTTATAGCCAGTTTTATCCTATTTCGCTTTTTTGATATAGCCAAACCCTTGGGCATTCGGCGATTAGAAAACATCAAAGGGGGTTGGGGCGTTATGTTAGATGATGTTTTGGCGGGAGTGTATGCGAATATCGTTTTGCAAGTACTCGTAGCTTCGGGTTTACCCGAACTCGTTTAAACGGCTTTAGCCGTTGGGCTAACTTTTGAAAAAGTATATTATTTTAAACTTTGTACTAACGGCTAAAGCCGTTTAAACGGGTTCGGATAAATCCGAAGCTACGTAAAATAAAAAAATGGCTCAATCGTCCATACAAAA
>JAYUQN010000300.1:0-5037 GCA_043756725.1 Saprospiraceae bacterium | reverse complement strand
AAAACGTTTAATAATCAAACCCGCTTTTATGAAAAAATTTTAGCGAAAATTCGCTAAAATACTGAGGGGGATATAAATTAATTTTTTAGCTTTGCACCGTACCACGGACAGGACTGAAGTCCAATGCCATTAAGCTAAGGATTATTGTTCGATTTATTGGGGGTTTATGTAGAGACGTTGCACTGCAACGTCTTAAGTTTAGCTAGATTTCACCACAATCAAGACGTTGCACTGCAACGTCTCTACGTAATCCTCGGGTATATCTTACATTAGAAATAGCTGTTTTATTAAGAACATTTTGGGTAAAATACTGAGGGGGTACAAAGTTTTCAAAAAACTTTGTACCCCCTCAGTATTTTTAAGAAATTTACAAATAAGCGATGCAGCGATTCTCCATTTTGGCAAGGGTTTACTAAACCCCCACTGAAACCCCACTGACTTATGTGACATAATTTGTATAAATGAAACTCTGCAATTCGCCAATTGTTTCTTTCTGCTCGCTCACAGTTTCCTGTATCACATCCAGAATAGAGATAATACCGACCAACCAACTTTTTTCAAAAACAGGTAAATATCGCACATTACCATCAGCCATGAGTTTCATACAATGTTCAATTGAGTCTTCTGGTTTGACACGCGGTATATCCGTGGACATAATTTCACCCACTGTTGTTATAGAGGAATGTCTATTTTCCAAAATCACTTTACGGGCATAATCCCGTTCGGTCATGATGCCCATATAGACATCTTCTTCGAGGACAATGACAGAGCCAATATTTTTTTGAGCCATAATCTTAATGGCTTCTAATACAGAGGTACTGGGCGGGACACTAATGAAGCCATGCTTCTTTTTACTCAAAATAGTGGATACTTTTTTCATATTGCGACTGGTTTTAATGTGGACAATACGGTGGTAAGTTTTGTTCTTAATTCAGAATGAGTATAAATATAAGGTCAATTATGTGAAACACAAAATATTTTATCGTTTTTTTTCAAATAATTAAAATAAATAAATAGAGATGCTGTTTAATTACGGGTAAAACGCATCATCTTTGGATTGGCAAATACAAGTAATTTTTTTTTTTTTTCTTTTTTCTTTTGTATTTTGTTCTTTTTCTATAAATTGTGTCTTCTAAATAAATTCATTTCGACTATTAAGCCACATTAAAATGTAATCTCCAAAATGAAAAAATTTTTGACCCTGTTTGTCTTCCTATTCTTGGTAATTGCTCTTTTTGCTCAAAAAAACACGGATGCAAAAGAAATTGCTCGCAAATACTTGCTTCAAAACGCCAAAGCTTGGCAATTGTCGGCGTCTGATATTTCAGATTTCGACATCCAATACAGTTACACCACAACCGACAATGGCTTGACGCATGTCTATTTTATTCAACAAAAAAATGGCATCAAGGTTTTTAACGCTATTGTAAATGTGAATGTCACCAAAGAAGGTGAAGTCATTTATGCAGGCAACCGTTTTGTGTCCCATTTGGAAGTTAACGCAAGTGAGCCGAGACTTACGGCTGCTCAGGCGATTGTAGCCGCAGCAACCCATTTTGGCATTGCCATTATCCCAAAATTGACCCCCTCAGTATTGCCTACTGAAAGCCCTAAAAAAGGGAAATATATTTTCTTACCAAGCGGTATTTCAAAAACAGACATGCACGTCCAGTTGCGTTATCAGCCGCTTGAAAATTCTAAAATTGCCCGCCTCGCCTACGATTTAGACATCTATCCTTTGGATGGTGACGACCATTGGAGTGTGCGCGTGGATGCTTTGACGGGTGAAATTTTAGATAAAAACTCTTGGACAGTTCGGTGCAATTTTGACCATCCACATTCAGAAGATTGTTCAAATGAAAATGCACCAATAGAAAAGACGATGACAGCTAAAAATACTGTCCGATCCGAAGGGATTCCTATGGAAAGGGACTCCTATGGAGAGGGGGGGGTACGGGTTTCAAATTCTAAGCAAATTCAAAACGCTAAACCCGAAATCCCAAATTTTTTACCTAAAACGCTAAACACAACGCTAAACGGTGGTGCTTACCGTGTTTTCAAATTGCCGACCGAAAGCCCTCTTTATGGCAATCAGGTAGTGGTGACAAATCCTGCCGACCCCATAGCCTCGCCTTTTGGGTGGCACGATACGGATGGCGCATCTGGCGCAGAATTTACTTATACGCGGGGCAACAATGTTCACGCTGTTGTAGATTCTTTCAATCGCAGAATAAATGTTACCAACGGGGTTGCCAATACTGCAATTGGGGGTGAAGCGAATGGCGGTGAGGCTCTTACCTTCGATTTTCCATATAGTCCTTATGACGACCCTCGTGAAATGCGGAATTCGGCTGTGACGAATCTGTTTTACATGAATAATATGATGCACGACATGAGCTTTCGCTATGGTATGAATGAGGAAGCTGGCGCATTTCAAGAAAAAAACTATTCGGAATTGGGTGAAGGAAAAGATTTTGTGCTGGCTCAAACCCAAGACGGAGGTTATCTGCCTGCGCCGCTTTTAAACAATGCCTCCTTTATAACACCGCCCGACGGGCGTATCGGCATGATGCAAATGTACCTCTGGAGTCGCGGACGGACGGGTATTTTCAGCCTTATCCATCGCAATACAACGCATTATGCGTCAAGTTATGCTACGTTTGGACCTAAATTAACGACAGTACCGATTGTTGGAAAAATGGCAGAAGCCTCGAATTGTATTGCAACAGGGGCTGTGCGTGGTAAAATTGCACTCGTTTTAGATACTATTTTTTGCAGTTATGCTAAGCGGGTTATTGGGCTTCAAGATAGCGGAGCCATTGCTTGCATTATTTGTGGTATTACAAGCCCCATCAACGATACATTTCCAGAAGATAGAAACCGCGTTAGGATTCCTGTGGTCACAACTTCTTTAGCAAATTGTACAACATTGCGCAATCTTATGGCTTCCGATACCGCAATCAGCCTTTATAGAAACCCTATTGATACGATAGGAACCGATTTAATAGACGGTGATTTTGACAATGGCATTATTGCCCACGAATATGGGCATGGCATTTCCAATCGCCTCACGGGCGGTCCTCAAAATGTCAATTGCTTATCGGGTGGGGAGCAAATGGGTGAAGGATGGAGTGATTTTATGGCATTGATTACAACAGCAAAAGCGGGCGATAATGGCGTTATGAAACGCAGTATGGGTAATTTTGTTTTGCGTTTGCCGACCGACGGCAGGGGCATTCGCCGTTATCCCTATTCAACAGATATGGCTATCAATCCACATACTTATGACAATCTCTTTTTACCCAATGGTCAAGTCTCACCGCATCCCATTGGTGAAATTTGGGCAACGACTTTGTGGGATATGTATTGGCGTTTCACAGACAAATATGGTTTCGATTCCAATATTATGAACACCCGATCGGGCAACGGAAAAGCCATAAAATTGGTCTTCGATGGTATGAAAATTCAACCCTGTAAACCCGGCATGTTGGATGGTCGAGATGCCATTATTGCTGCCGACAAAGTGAACAATAACGGCAGCAATGTGTGCATGATTTGGGAAACCTTTGCCCGCAGAGGTATGGGTTATTCTGCTTTTCAAGGCAAAGGCACAAGTGCTTCGGACAATGTTGAGGCTTTTGATATGCCCCCACCTTGCATCAAAACGGTGAAAATTGTGAAAACCATGACCCCCTCAGTATTTGCGGGTCAACAAATAGAAGTGCGGCTAAAAGTTTATAACCATCGAGATACAGTTGCCACTTTTACGCTTAGCGACACCTTGCCTTTGGGCTGCACTTATGTTGCCAATTCAAGCACAAGAACCGCTACGGTGATAAACAACACTTTAAGTTTTTCAACCATCGGTTTGAATACGCTTGATAGCACCATTATCGTGTATCGCCTTCAAACCGACCCTACAAAAAAATCCATTTTACAGTTTTACGACAATATGGAAAACCCTAACAATACCAATTGGACAGCATCAGGCGGTACCGTTCCGTGGGCTGTTTCAAATAGTTATGCCAACACGGGTTCTCGTAGTTTTTTTGCAGATGGGATTCAAGCGAATACTGAAAAAATATTGCGCCTTAATGAGACTCAATTGGTTTCGGGTCGGCAGCCTGTTTTGCGTTTTTACCATAATTATGATACGGAGGGGGGCTTTGATGCGGGTGTTGTTGAGGTTTCGAGAAATGCTGTTACTTGGGAAAATGCAGCACCCAATACCTTCCGCAATCCAGCTTTAGGGCGCACTTATGCCACTTTCCCTTTTGCGGATAAAACTTATTGGGGTAATTCCAATGGCTTTGTGGCTTCCTACGTTGATTTGAGCAATTTTATAGGTCAAAATATCCGTGTGCGTTATCGGTTGAGAACCGATGTGGCAACGACCTCTGTCGGTTGGGCTATTGATGATGTGTTGTTAATGGATGCCATAAACTATAATTCGGGTGTGCGCATGATTGCTACTTCAGGTTTTTCTTACCGCGACACGGTTCGCACAATAGCCCTACAACGCGGGACGATTGTAGAGCCTGAAATCAATGTTTCAACAAAAGAAACAACAGATTTGGATGTCGCTATCTTTCCAAACCCCACGCAGAACGTGGTGAATGTGGTATTGAAAAACCCTTTAATACCCCTTGCAAATGCTGTGCGACTAACGGCTAAAGCAACTTTGCTTTCCATTGATGGAAAAATTTTATTGACTCAAGATTTGACAAGCAATGCGCAAATCAATCTCTCAGACTTTGCAGCAGGCTTGTATTTTTTAAGAGTTGAAACGGAGAAGGGCGTTTTACAAAAAAAAATTGTGAAACAGTAAGGGGGGTGTGCTGTATTTTCAATAAAAATTTGTATATTTGTTTGCGATTCAATTTTATTTGCTCATTAAAAAAAATTTAATACTATGCAAGAATTACTGTTGAAAAACAATCACTCAATGATGAATACTGAAGTTGAAACTTTCATCATTGAAGAAACCGAGCCACTCATTTACGACAATGCCCAATTGGAAAAATGGCATCAATTGGT
>JAYUQN010000299.1:0-14685 GCA_043756725.1 Saprospiraceae bacterium | reverse complement strand
CGGCTTTTGAGTTGAAAATGGCTAAATTATCCCCCCTGCCCCCCAGAGGGGGTAGCAACGGTAAGATTTCTAAAACCTTTGGAACACTGTAAATATCGGGTATTTTATAGGTAGAAAGCGCATTTGAACGCAATTTACCTGCCTTGTCATACACCACTTCTTCCATCGTCATCCAGCCAATGCCTTGTACGATGCCGCCTTCCATTTGACCCATATCTACGGCTGTGTTCATGGTTTTACCAAAATCATGGACGACTTGGACGCTTTCAATCTCATATCGTCCCCGTAAGCAATCCACTTTTGCAACGACTACCGCCGTTCCATAAACATGATATGCAAAGGGATGCCCTTTTGCCGTTTCCCAATTGAAATATACTGAGGGGGTCGCATAATGGGCGTGTTCGCTTAGGCTTATGCGCTGCATATAAGCAGTGTTTATAAGCGTTTTCCAATCAAGTTCCGTTTTTTTATTTTTATGAAAAACATGACCGTCTTTCAATTTCAAACCTTTAGGAGAAATCAATTTTAGCAGGGATTGAGCGACTTTTAAAAGCCTTTCAACCAAAGTTTCACACGCCATAAGCGTTGCTTTGCCATTCAAATCAGCGGTTGCAGACGCTGCGGAAGGAGAGGTGTTGGCAATTCGGGTGGTATTTGTGGTGAAAATTTTAATACTTTCAGGGGTAATAGTAAAGGTTTGGGCTGCTACTTGTAAAATTTTAGTATTCACACCTTGTCCCATTTCAACGGCTCCTGTTGAAACGCCTACCGAACCATCGGTATAAATATGCACCAGAGCGCGGGCTTGGTTCATCATGGTTTTGGTGAAAGATATGCCAAAACATATCGGCATCAAAGCCATACCTTTTTTGAAATGTTTATTCTTTTCATTGAAATTATTGATGTCCGCTTGAATTTTATTGAAATTGAAACACTCATCAGCCGCTTGCCAAGACGTGACGGCTTCACTTTCAGCTTTTTGACCATAAGGAAACTCTTGACCCGTTTCAATGAGGTTTTTTGACTGAATGAGTGAGGGGGGTATCCCCAATTTTTCAGCGGCTAAAGCGATAGCAGATTCTATGACAAACATGCCTTGTGGTCCGCCAAAACCTCGAAAAGCCGTATTAGATGGCAAATTTGTGCGACAACTGTATGCTGTTGCGCTGACGTTTGGAATGAAATAAGCATTGGTACAGTGAAATAGAGTCCGCTCTAAAACGGCAGGGGAGAGGTCGGCTGTGGCTCCTGCGTTTTGATAAAAAGTGACTTCGTAGGCTTGAATTTTATAGTCTTTATCCAATCCAATCTTGAAATCTGCACTATAAGGATGGCGTTTGCCTGTCATACGCATATCTTCCATCCGATTCAGCGCATATTTTACAGGGCGTTTCAGTATCTGCGTTGCCATCGCACAAAGGGCAGCCCATACATTGGCTTGATCTTCTTTGCCGCCAAAACCGCCGCCGAGACGTTGCACATCTACTTCAATTTGGTGCATCGGCAACCCAGTTACTTTTGAAACGGCTCGTTGCACGGCTGTGGGTCCTTGTGTGGAAGAATGGATTTTTATGCCGCCGTTTTCAGTGGGAATAGCGTAAGCGCCTTGCGTTTCAATATACAAATGCTCCTGTCCATTCACATCAGCACGACCTTCAAAAATATACTCACAACTTAGAAACACCCCCTCAGTATTTCCGAGTTTGAAACGCTTAGGCGGGATAATCAACTCATTTTTTTGGTATGCTACGCGCGGGTCGGTGATGATTTCAAGGGGTTCTATGTCCACTTTTATTTTTTTCACAGCAGCTCGAGCGAGTTCCTCCGTTTCAGCCACAACAAGGGCAATGGGCATACCTTGAAAATGGACGTGCCCCTCTGCTAAAAGCGGTTCATCGGGAATAATGCCGCCAATTTGATTTTCACCCCGAATATCTTTTGCTGTGAAAACGGCAACGATTCCCTCAGCCCCCTGACCCCCAGAGGGAGGAATTAGTTCTGAAATATCGATTTTATTTAAAATACCATGCGCAATAGGCGAGTCGAAAACGGCTGCAAAGAGAGTGCCTTGCTGCAAAGGAATATCGTCAAGATAGATGGATTCGCCTTTGACGTGGCTGTGAGCGTCTATATTTTTCATTTTTTTCAAAAATATTTGTAAAGAATACTTGACAAATAGTATTTTATAATTTACTTTTGTAAAATATTCTTTACATAAAGTCAAAAATATTTTACAATGGCAACTCAATTTCTTTTATCGCATCGTTTCAAAATGATAGGTTGGCTTTTGGCAACGCTATCTTTTATAGGTTTGGCTCTTGAAGCCTTTTTCGACGTTAACATTTTACCTTTTTTGAAATTTGACAAAATTGTTTGGTTTAACATGAAAAATGTGAGTTTTTCAGATGAAGTTTTTTGCGTTGTTTTTTTAATTGCCTTGCTGCTCATTGCCTTTTCTGCTGAACGGGTTGAAGATGAACGCATTCAACGCCTTCGTTTGGAAGCTTTTCAATGGGCAGTGTTAGCTAATTCTGTTATTTTATTACTTTCTACTGTACTCATTTACGATTTGAATTTTTTATTTGTTATGGAGTACAACATGTTTACGACCTTACTCCTTTTAATTATGCGTTTTCATTATTTAATCTGGCGTGACAACCAAACAATTGCTGATTCATGAAAAATACATTGCGTGTAGAGCGCGCCATCCGAAATATTACACAAGGCGAATTGGCAGAAAAAATCAGCGTATCCCGTCAAACGATTAACGCTATTGAGTCTGCTAAATATGTACCTTCTACTGTTTTAGCATTAAAAATAGCTGCTTTTTTTGAAAAAAAGGTAGAAGAGATTTTTTTGCTTGAAGAAAGTGATTGATTTAGAACCAAGGGTAATTTTGATTTTTGAAAAAAAACCTTAAATTTGCATAAAGAAAACAATACAAAATAAGATTTGACAATGATTTCAATGGTGCAAGAACAGGCAGCGACTTACGGCAAACAGATGATTCTTAAAATGGATAAGCGTAAACCGATAAGTTACGAGCAATTTCAAAAAAAATACCTCAGTCGCCCTAATGACCAATTCAAATACGAATGGGTCAAAGGCTTTCCTATAATAACCAAACATACGATGGAGAAGTACCAATTTTTTATAGTCCGCAATTTGCGTGATTTTTTTAATAAACTTGAAAAATCAGAGCAAGTAACAGGCTATTTTGAAAGCGAATTTAATTTATTTTTTGGAAAGGAGGTGAACAGAAAGCCTGATATGTTTTATTACACTAAAGAACAAGCGGATGAAATTGCTTTAGGCGGTAATCCTATTCCAAATTTTATTATCGAAGTCATTTCTACTACCCATCAACTCAATTATATGGTTGATAAAATGAATGATTATCGGGCTGCTGGGGTCAGTGTGGTCTGGCATATTTTTACTCAAAAAAATGAAATCCATGTTTACAATGGCAATAACTTAACTTCAATGACTGTGTGTAATGGTGATACCTTGTGCTCTGCTGCTCCCGTTTTACCACAATTTACGCTTTCTGTTGCGGCTATTTTTAAGTTGCCTATGCCTAAATAATGCTGAAAAGCTCTACAAAATGTGCTTTAAAAAGCTGTCTCGCCAACAATCTTTTATAATCTGCTGACCCTCTGACATCTGAAATGGGGCTTATTTCTGTTTGTAAAAGGACGTTTATGTCCTCAAAATAGGTGTTTATACTGAGGGGGTCTTTGCGGAGTAAAAAATGAGCCGTTTGTTCCAAAAACAAGGGAATGGGCGCAACACCACCCATTGAAAGATGTGCTTCTGATATAAAACCGCCTTCTGTTTTCAATAAAATAGCGGTGTTGACGCTCGCAATATCCAACTCGGTGCGTTTGCTGACTTTTTCAAAATTGAAATGATGGTCATTTGAGGGCTGTTTGAAACGGATTTTAGTGAGGATTTCACCATCCATTTTATCTAATTTTTTATAGCCTTTATAAAAATCTTTTAATAAAATTTCACGAATACTCCCCTCTCCAAAGGAGTCCATTCGGACAGTATTTTGCAATAAAATCGTTGCATTTAAAGCTAAAAGGAAGACTGTCAAATCGCCAATGGGTGAGGCATTGACTAAATTGCCGCCGATAGTCGCCATATTTCGAATGGGTGTAGAGCTGACCAATTTCAAATGCTTTTGTAAAAACGGAAATGCCCCATTTAAGGCAGGCGATGCTTTTAAATCTGAAACAGTTGCCGCACCGCCTATTTCAAAATAGCCATTAACCAAATTGACCCCCCTCAGTAGTGTTTCATTAAAAAGGTGTTTGGAAGGGGTTTCGGTCATGCTATCGTGTTTTTGGACGTATAAATCTGTGCCACCTGCTACGGATAATGATGAATGATGAAGGATGAAGGATGAATTGTGTTGATATTCATCTTTCAACTTATTTAATCGTTTTTTTATCGTTGAAAAATAAGGGGGAACGATATGGTTTTCAATAGCAAAGTCAAGGGCAGAATCCCGCAAATCACGGGTTTGAAGTAGGTTTGTAAGGCGTTGTGCGGCTCGTTCAATGGATTTATAACCTGTGCAACGGCAGATATTGCCATCAATGGCTTCGATGGTTTCTGTCTGCGTAACATATTGATTTTCTCCGAAGGGATTCCTTTGTCCGCATGGACTCCTTTGGAGGAAAAGACATAAGCCTGTCAAAGACATAACAAAACCGACGGTGCAAAAACCACATTGCGTCCCACTTTCTTCAACCATTGCGGCTTGAACGGGCGTTAAATTACCCCCCTCAGTATTTACCCCTTCAACAGTGACGACGTGCTTACCCTGCACATTTGCCAAAGGTGTTAAACAAGAAGTCATGGATTGATATTTGACATTTTCACCAACTAATTCACCGACAAGGATGGTGCATGCGCCACAATCGCCTTCACGGCAGCCAATTTTAGTGCCCATCATAAGCTTTTTATAGCGGATGAAATCCAAGACAGTTAAGCCTGCGGGTTCGAGAGTTGATAGGGTTTCATTATTTAGAATAAATTGAACCATAGTTTTACCGTTGTTTTTCTTCTGGTAGCCTGCAAAAATGATAAGACAATTTTACTAAAAACAGGTAATAGCCGAAATAATCAAGTGAAGCGATACGGGTTTGGTCGATATCTGAAAGATAGGAGTTAAGTTCATCTGTTGGGAACCAGAAGGCTTTGTCAAATAACTTGGAAAAAGATGTTCAATCATAGTAAAATCAAGGGGAGGTATCATTTGTCAAAGTCTGTTTGGTAAAGTAGGTTCTTTTTTTAATGATTTTTTGAAAGCCCTTTCAAAAGCAATTTCTCCTTCTTCGGGCAGCGGTTGAGAGCCTTTGAAAATTTCATTGGCTAAAAAAACAAGGCTCAAATCATGTGGAATAGCTCTTTCTTCCCACTTATGAGTATCCTCTTTTTGTTCTTTATTGACTAATGGCTTAGCTAAATCATTACTCTTTTTAGAGCTATTTTGTCCTTCTTTTGCTTTTAACGCCTTCTTTTTAGATTGTTTAGGGGGTTGTTTTACTTCTTTTGTCATAGACGTGATGATGATATAAAAGGCTTGCAACTTGTCTTCATCATTTATATCATTGACCAACTCATGGATATTCGATTTTATTTCTTGTACGGACATGATTTTTCTTTTTTTAAAATGTAAAAGAAAATTTGTAACTATTTAGCAGTAGCCACTTAATATGTTGACAGGAACCACGAATTTACGAATTTAACGAATTTCACTAATTTACATGTTGACAAATTAAAATAATTGTCAACATGTAAATTAGTGAAATTAGTGAAATTCGTAAATTCGTGGTTCCTATCAACATTTAAGCCTTACAAAAATAAGTTTTTTTTCAGAAACGAGGTGTTTTTTTAATGAAATATGCGTCCAAACCGCCAAACCTGAGGGGCATAGATTTACTAAATTTTTTAAATTTAGTAAATCTGGATAAATGACCGCTACAAGCCCCGCCTTTTTTGCAAAATTTTATAAAAAGACCGCATCCGTATTTCTTCCAATGTCAAGCCCGTAGCGGTGGCTTCTGCTTCTGAAATAGCGCCACAATTTAAGGCTTTCAAAAAATAATTGAGTAAGCCTTGCCCCGTTGCGGCATCGTCAAATATATCACCAGAAAGCGTGGCTTGTGCTGCTTTTTCAACAAAATGCTTGAGCCTCAAAGCGGCATCTTCATAACTTTCAAGGAAAAAAGTATAGACAGCTGCATAACGCATGGGCAGTTGGGCAGGGTGTAAATCCCAGCCTTGATATAAGCCGTTGATAAGCGAGTGCAGGGTGTGTTTGTAACCAATTTGCCATGCATGATGCACGGTTTCGGTATTTTCTTTCAACTGTTTAGCTGTCAATTTATCTCCTCGGTGGGGCGCAACGGGTATGACATTCGTGGCGCCATCTGACAACATAATGCCTGTATTGCCCAAAGCTACTTTAGTTACATGGTGTGCAAAATCGCAAACAGCGTGTCCCATCGTTTGGTATTTGGCAGTAATGCCTGCGCTGGCTGTGTAATCATACGTGCCAAAATGCGCGGCTATGCACCGTCCATCGCTGGCTTTTATGAAAGACATTAAGGGGTTTTTACCTTCGGCATCCATTATGGTTTGAGTTTGCTCCACCATCGTTTCCATTTTTAAGGTTTTAGGCGGCAAACTGAAAGCTTTTTCAAAGGCTTCTAACAAAGTGACCATCGCTTTGACTTGTTCCACAATGACCACTTTAGGGAGCATGACGATGAAATTATTGGGCAAACGTCCACCTGTTTTTTCTAATAAAGTGGTTAAAAAAATATCCAGAGTGCGGATACCTCTGACTTTATGGTCTTCATTAAAAGGCTTGATGCGAATACCAATAAAGGGTGGAAGCGATTTCAATGCCATTCCTTTCGCCACTTCTAAAGCTGCTTGAATGGCAACGGCATCTTCCTCATCATCGGGGCGATTGCCAAAACCGTCTTCAAAATCAATGCGAAAATCTTCTAAGGCTTCCCGTTCCAATTTTTGCACAATGCGTTCATACACGGTATAAGCGAGCCATGCGTGATGCGATTTTTGACCCCCCTCAGTATCTTTATCATTTTTAGCCATTTTTAGCTTCAAATCGTCAATTTTTGCCTTATCAGTTGGCAGTTTTTCATACCCTTTTAGTTTTAAAATTTTTGCTAAAACGGTGAAATCAGGTGCGTACCTTTTAAAACTTTTCAAAGCGGCTTGCGACATGCGAGCTGCCGTATCGTGTGCAAAAAGATTGGCGCCACCATAAACGGTATGCACAGGCTGACGGTCGGGTGAATCGCCTTTGTAGATATTTTGATAGGCAATATTGGCGACTTTGAGGTCGGTTAGGATGGGGTTTTTGAGGGCATCAGTAAGCGTTAGATTCATCAAGAAAAGTTTTAATTTTACGTAAAATATCATGCAAGTCAACGCTGTTTTTCCTCGGGCAATCTGCAAAAATGATAAGATAGTTTTACTAAAAACAGATAATAACCGAAATAATCAAGCGAAGCAATACGTGTTTGCTCAATATCTGGTAAATAAGTGTGGAGTTCCTCAGTGGGAAACCAAAAGGCTTTATCAAAGTGGCAAACATAGTCAATAGGATTTACAGGCGTTTTGGGTAGGTAAAAAAGACTTGAATATGTTTGAGCTTTTATCGCGTCTTCTAAAGAGGATGGTACAGTTTTACCTAAAACTAAAGCTAATTCGTCTATATAGAGAGAATACTCTGTTATGGGAGCTAATACAACTTCTTTGGTTATTGTTCTATCATTATTCAAATCCAAATCGCATGTATTAGATAAGATAATGGTATCTATATAAACTTTATTAAAAGTGTTAGTTTGGTTATTCCAAGAAGGATAGCGAATTTGTAAAAGTAAATCTCCTTGAAGGAAAGAATCAAATTTTTTTTGAGTATAAAAATGAGTATTATGCCTTTGATGCCAAACTTTGCCTTGTTCATCTTTGAATTGTTGCAAAGCATGATTTAATCGCCCCTTTTCTTCTGTTGTTAAATAAGAGGGTAAAAAACGTAAAAAATCTTCGGGTGTAGTTTCAAAATTCATAGCCGGTTTGGTAGAGTTGGTGTAGTTAAAGCGGATTTCATTAAAGCATTATTGAAAGCTATAATGGCTTCTTCAGGCAGTGGTTGACTGTCTTTAAATAGTTCATTGGCTAAAAAAACAAGGCTTAAATCATGGGGTATTACTTTTTCTGGGGTATATTCAGCTTCCTCGGCAGTGGTTTTCTGTTCAATAACAGTTGTTACAACGGCCTCTCTTAAATCCGCTTTTTGAACCGTTTTAGAACGCTTGCTAATCCGAGATTTGCTATTAGAAATTGAAATGCCTTGTTGATAGGCTTTTGACATCCCATCTAAGGCTCGATAGAACATATCAAGAAGAAACTCATCTTCGATACCGTTCACTAATTCAGTGATATTATATTTTATTTGTTGTGCAGACATGATTATACTTTTTTAAAATTCTAATTGCAAAAATAAGGTTTTTTACAAAAAATGCGCTATTTTATTTAACTCCCTCGATAAGTCGAATACCCAAAAGGACTTAACAACAAGGGAACATGATAGTGTGCATTATCCCGAATAGTAAAAGGAATTTCTATATAAGGATAAAAAGATTTTACCTTTTGCGCCTTAAAATAATCGTCTATTTCAAAAACCAGTTTATACATGCCTTTGGGCAAAATGGTGTCTTTGGGCAGTAAATCCATGACGCGCCCATTGGCATCTGTTGTGCCTTTTGTGAGGGCTTGCCAACCGCCAAATTCGCCTTCTTGCTCCAAAAAAACCAAGACATTGGCAGCAGGTTTGCCTTTGGCAGTGTCTAAAATATGGGTCGTGATTTGGCTCATACTATTTTTTATTTTAGAGATTAGTTTTTATAAAACAAGTTTTTCTAACCGTAGTTGTGTGATTTTTTGCTGCTCTAAAGCGGCATTTAAAATTTCTTCCACAAGCTCATTGTCATACCGTTCTTTCAAAATAGACAGCATTTCTTCTGCGGATTTGCCCGTTGCGAAAACGATGAAAATGAAACCAAATTTTTCAAAATATTTATCATTATAGGTTTTTAATGCCTGTAAAACAGTCTCGTTGGCTTCTTTTACACGCCCTTGTTCGCCCGAAGCCCATGTAGCGGTAGTTGCAAATTTCTTTTTCAAACTCTCCATATCGCCTATGCGCGGATGGTGCGTAAAGGCTTCTAACCAATCGTTTTTTTTGCATGAAAACCATGCGTTGTTTGCTTTTTCAAAAAAATCTGCCCGATTTTGAAAAGGACGTAATGCTGCCATTTTTTCAACCCAAGCTGTTGAATCACAGCATTTTGTGAAATATGACTCGAATAGGGGAGGAGTTATTTCATTGATTTCAGCAAGAGTAAAAACGCCTTTTTCAACCGTGCCGAACAAGCGCAAACGGCTGATGCCACCGTCTGGAAAAATCGTTAAACGCACATGCGTAAACGCCTGTTGGGTTAAAATTTCATGTTCAAAATAATGCTCATGGTCGGCTTGTAATTTCATTTCAGGTAAAATAGGTGTCCAAGCGACCCCCTCAGTATTTTGCAGTAAAAAGTCATTTTCAAGCGGGAAATTGCACCCTTCAAGCCTGCAACGGTCGGGATAATTGCCTTTATAATGGCAAGTATCCACCAATATTTTTTTTATAAAACCCTTGCGTGCCAAACGCAAAATCAACCAATCCCGATTGTTGGGCGTACGATTGCGTTTGGTTTCCCACCCATCGCCCATATTTGCCCCGCGATTGGGCATATTGATATTCTCTTTATGACTGAAATATTCATCGTTGCAAGCAATGGCTTTTCCGCCGTTTGTGGCAGCAGCCAAATCTATGATGTCATCCGCTGTTGCGGTATCCCAATTTTTAGCCACTTCGCCATAGACTTTAAAACGGGCTACGCCACCATCGGGATAAATATGGAGTTTGAGATGCGTCCATTTCCCTTGATGGGTTATATCATAAAAATTTTGACTGCCACCGTTTAAAGGCGATTTGGGTAAAATTTCAGTCCAAACTGCTTTTTCAAGGTCGAATACTGCTCCATCGGAGTTCCTACGGAAAGGGGGGTAATTGGTTGCTTCGATGCTTGCAAAAGGGGGATAATTGCCTGTAAAATGGTTGGTATCAATATCAACGCCGTAAATAATGCCTTCTGCACCCAATTCTACGATGCACCAATCGTGTCCTTCCGTTCGTTTGCGTCGGCTTTCCCAACCGTCCATCCACTTGCCTCGCTCGGTGTATTTATCGGGGATGAAAACGCCCCGTCCAGATTTGAGCATATTCTGCATTTCAGCGAAAAAATCATCGCTGCATGCGAGGGCTTTACCACCGAAACGCTCGGCAGCGAGGTCGGTTAGTTGGGTGAAAGAGGGGAGGGTATGGGTTTTATCAGTCATATTATTTTTTTAATTGCTTAGCCGTACCACGGACTTCAGTCCGTGAATGTCTTATGAATGGCGATAATTTCATTTTAAAAGAGCATTTATTTACTTTATTTATAGTTTTTAAACGTTTACGGACTAAAGTCCAATGCCATTAAGCTAAGGAATTTTACGAGAGGTTTACGTAGATACGTTGCACTGCAACGTCTTAGCGTTAGGCAAATTTGACCACAACTAAGACGTTGCAGTGCAACGTCTCTACATAAAACCCGAATAAATTTAACAATTAATCCTTAGCTTAATGGCATTGGACTAAAGTCCATGATACGGGTAATTACAATTTTTCAAAAAACTTACCCTAAATCTGCGAATTATTCGAATTTAAGATTCTCTTTTCAAAGTGCCAGTAATATACCCGTAGGCATCTCCTGATGCTACGAAAACCTCATTTTTATTATCCATATCAAACGGCTTCATATTCACCAAAAGATAGTGCAAATTAGGCATTTTAAAGCTGATTTCTGAAACAGTTTCAACATTGTTTAGTACCTTTTCACCCATCGCATAGAGCGTATGTTGTACGGATAAACTATGGTGATTGGCAAAAGACTCGAGCAAATGTTCTCTAATATTATCTCTAATTGCTTGAAAATCAAGGCACTGTGGCACTTCCCCTTTGGGGGCAGGGGGATAATGCCAAACCGTTTCGAATTCTGTTGCTAAAATGCGGTCGGCGGTGGGTGGCAAAGTGGTAAATTTATCCACAACATAATTTTCAAAACCAGAATTCGTTGTTTTTAAAACCCTTAAATCCTTGATACCGCTTTGCAGATTTACGTTTTCACGGGTTGCTTGAACGTGTGCGGTTGCTTTTTCATTGCCGCCGCCGATATAGCTGTGTGGATGCCCTTCTCCCTTAATTGCCATGCGTTGCCAATTGATTTGGGTTAAATCTAAAAGTATTTTTATAACTTGCGAATTGTTTTTCAAAAAATAATCGGCTAAAAACAAGGCAAAGTCTTCAACAGTATTTAACGGATGCTCTTTGGCGAGGGCAAAAATGGTGTTTTTCATCGTATCGGTTGGCAAAACGATAGCGTTACTTCCCTCCGTATACACCGTTTCAAAAGCGCCTTCGAGTTGAATATTGACATGAATTTCTTTAAATTCGTGAAAATCCGCAAAGCGTGTTACCTTCGCTACTCGGACGGCGGATTTGCCGTAGCTGTCTTGGATAAGTTTTATTTTCATAACAAATTGGAAATATGATGTTTGATAAAGTGCTTCATTCTACGCGCGTTGTTACGCCAAAAGGTATCAAAGATGCAACCATTTTTATAAAAAATGGAAAAATTGTTGATATTGTTGAAAATACTGATGGCACATCCCGAGGCAATCGGGAGGGGGGTATTTCAGCGGATAAATCCGCTGCTACGGGTTCGGCTGAAGCCGTAAGCTACGTGGATTTTGGAGATGTGGTGATTATGCCGGGCATTATTGATGCGCATGTACATATCAACGAACCGGGGCGTACGGATTGGGAGGGTTTTGATACGGCTACTCGGGCTGCGGCGGCAGGTGGAGTTACGACGTTGATTGAAATGCCTTTAAATGCCTCGCCTGTGACGACGACGGTTGCGGCTTTTGAAAAAAAATTAGCGGCAACGGCAGGTAAATTGCACGTCAATTGTGGCTTTTATGGTGGTTTTATCCCTCAAAACTATAAAGATTTGCCCGATTTGATGAAATCTGGGGTTTTTGGTATCAAGTGTTTTTTGACGCATTCGGGCATTGAGGAGTTTCCAAATGTTGTTTATGGAGATGTAGAAGCGGTGATGCGTTTAATGGCATCAACGGGTTTGCCGCTTTTGGTTCATGCTGAAATGGTTACATCGCACTCAAGTTTGGCAGGTCTTAACAAAAATCCAACGTCTTATCAAGCCTATTTAAAATCGAGACCTAAAAGTTGGGAAAATCATGCCATTGAAATGCTTTTATATCTCTGCGAAAACACAAATTGTCGCACGCATATCGTCCATTTATCATCAGCGGATTTAATCAATACGTTAAAAAAAGCGAAAGAAACCTTGCCTTTGACGGTTGAAACAGTTCCGCATTATCTTTATTTCAAGGCAGAAGATATTCCTGATGCTCAAACGATTTATAAATGTGCGCCACCTATACGAGAAGCTAAAAACAATGCGAAACTCTGGCACGGCTTGAAAAATGGCACGATTGATTTTATCGGTTCAGACCATTCGCCTGCGCCCCCGTCTTTGAAGGAAATTGAATCAGGCAATTTGGCTAAGGCTTGGGGCGGTATTTCAGGCTTGCAATTTACCTTGCCTGTGGTGTGGACTAAGGCGCAACCACTGGGTTTCACCATAGAGCACATAGTGAAATGGCTTTGCAGCAACCCCGCTCGTTTTTTAGGATTAGGTGAAAAAGGCAGTATTGAAGAGGGTAAAGATGCAGATTTGACTATTTGGAATCCAGACCTTACTTTTACCGTTGAAGAAAAAAACATTCAACATCGGCATAAAATAACGCCTTATTTGGGTGAAATACTGAGGGGGGGTATTTTGCAAACTTATGTTGGGGGGGAATTGGTTTTTGATAAGGGTATGTTTCCTAATTTGCAGAAAGGGCGTGTTTTACTTAAAAAATAAATATTTCAAAATGAAAAAAGATAAATTCATGCAAAGGGCTATTGACCAAGCCTTGAAAAGTCGAAAAGAAGGGGGTATTCCCATCGGTTCTGTCTTGGTGAAAGAGGGGAAATTGGTTGCCGAAGGGCACAATAAACGGGTGCAAGAAAAGAATCCTATTTTACATGGTGAAATGGATTGTTTGAACAATGCAGGACGCATCGGCAGCTATCGCGGGGCAACGATTTATTCAACTCTGATGCCTTGTTATATGTGTGCGGGAACGATTGTGCAGTTTAAAATCCCTAAAGTTATCGTGGGGGAATCTCGTACATTTCCCGGCGCACGGGCGTTTATGGAATCGCATGGTGTGGAGGTTATTGACTTGGATTTGCCCGAATGTGTGAAAATGATGGCGGATTTTATAGCGGAATGCCCTGAATTGTGGCATGAGGATATTGGGGAATTGTAAAGTGATTATTTAAGAGCAATTTTATATTGGTTGCCAATCAAGATTCGGATAATATTACTATTTTTAAAAGAGATAAAAAAACGGGTAAATTGACGGCTACGGGTAAGAAAATTAAGGTTTCAATGCCTGTTTGTTTGAAATTTATACCTTAACTTGACTTTGATTTTCAACTCAAACTTTAAATTTATTTTTTTATATGGTGCTGAGTAATTCATACTCGAACTTTTCGTCTTTATTTATTTTAGGTAGAATATGAGCTTTTAGAGGCTTTCCCCAATAATTTTTGACAATGGAATTTAAGATTTTCAATTGTGTGTGTATTATATATTGCGTTTGCGTAAATTGAGCTGTCGAAATAACAGTAAAAGTGTTATTATCTGCATCTGCTTTTCTAACAACACCATTAATCCAAAAACCCTGTTCTTGTTCTTCTTTTGAAAATCTTAGCAAATATATTTCAGCAGGTATTGGATGTTTTGAAAGCGTTTCTCTGGCTTCTTTTAATTTTACTGGATATAGGATTGTATCATCCAAATCATTATCAATGATTAGAACAGGTTGTTGAAAAGTGTTAAAAGCAATAGTTTCTTCCATTTATCTATTTTTTATTATTACAAAAGCCGAATATGGCTTATTTTTTTGAAATATTTCCAATTTCTTATCTTCTAACAGTCCAAAAACAGTGAAGTTTTCGTTTATAATCTCAAGGTTTTTTGCAATGCCAATTTGATACAAACGGGTTCTTGTTGGTGTACTTCCTTTCGCATAAATCATAGCATTAGGATATTTAGTCATAAATATTGGTACCGTTGAAGCCACAGTTGTTAGAACCTTTGTTGTATCATTATTATTGGTAATAACACCATCATCAATATCATTGGTCTTTATATCAACATCACCAAAAGCTAAATTATAGACATCGTCGTCATCATCAATTTTTTGAAATTGTACCCGCTTTTTAATAGCCCCTTTTGACCCAAGACTAACAAATTCAAAAGTCATCAATGAGTTTTTTGCTGTCAATTCGTATGTTTCTATTCCCATAGCCTGTTTTTCGTTTTAGATTATTGCAAACAAAACTAAGCTATT
>JAYUQN010000298.1:0-14687 GCA_043756725.1 Saprospiraceae bacterium | reverse complement strand
ATTGAGCGAACAAGAAATAGTACGGCGTGAATCGTTGCAAAAAATCCGTGATATGGGCATAGATCCCTATCCCCCTGAACAGTTTGATGTCACCGCTTATGCGGCTGATATTAAAGCCAATTACCAAGAAGAAATATTAGACGATGGCACTAAGAACCGTCTTAACTATAAAGAGGTGGCTTTGGCAGGGCGCATCATGGCGCAGCGGGAGGCAGGCAAAGCGATGTTTATGAATATCCAAGATTCGTCGGGAATTATTCAATTATATATGAAAAGCGAAGAAATAAACGCTGCGGCTGGGAGAGAAGATTTTTTTCCTGTTTTAGTGAAAAAACTATTGGATATAGGGGATTTCATAGGCATTAAAGGTTTTGCTTTCAAGACAAAAACGGGTGAAATATCTGTTCATGTGCAAGAGTTCAAGCTATTGTCAAAAGCGTTACGTCCTCTTCCTATCGTGAAAAAAGATGCCGATGGCAATATTTTTGATGCTTTCACCGACCCCGAGTTGCGCTATCGTCAACGCTATGTGGATTTGACGGTGAACCCGCAATTTAGAGAGATTTTCATCAAGCGCACAAAGTTGATACGTACCATGCGCGATTATCTCGACGAGTTGGGTTTGTTAGAAGTTGAAACACCTATTTTACAACCCATACACGGTGGGGCAGCAGCCAAGCCTTTCAAAACACATCACAACACTTTGGATATGCCTTTGTTTTTGCGCATCGCCAACGAGTTGTATTTGAAACGGTTAATAGTAGCGGGGTTTGATGGCGTATATGAGTTCGGAAAAATGTTCCGCAATGAAGGCATGGATAGGACGCACAATCCCGAGTTTACAGCCTTAGAATTTTATGTCGCTTATAAGGATTATAATTGGATGATGACGGTGACAGAGGAAATGTTTAAACGGGTAGCAGTGGCTTTGACGGGTGAAACAAAAGTGCAAGTAGGTGATCAGGAGATTGAATTTGGCGGTCAATACACCCGCTTAACCATTTTTGAAGCCATTGAAAAATATTCAGGCGTGGACGTCAGTGTTATGAGCGAGTCAGACATACTCAATTTGTGTAAAAAATGGCATATAAATACAGATAATACGATGGGACGCGCTAAGCTGATTGATGAAATTTTTGGTGAAAAAGTAGAGAAAAACTTGATTCAACCTACGTTTATAACGGATTATCCCGTTGAAATGTCCCCTTTGACCAAAAAGCACCGCAGCAAAGCGGGCTTAGTAGAACGATTCGAGCTTTTCGTGAATGGCAAGGAAGTTGCAAATGCCTACACTGAGTTGAATGACCCGATTGACCAAAGGGAACGATTTGAAGAACAATTGCAATTAGCAGCGCGGGGTGATGAAGAAGCGATGGCATTAGATGAAGATTTTTTACGCGCTTTAGAATATGGTATGCCACCGTCTGCTGGTATTGGTTATGGTATTGACCGCATGACAATGTTGTTCACGAATCAAATTTCAATTCAAGAAGTTCTGTTTTTTCCTCAAATGAAGCCAGAGAAGAGTTGATACCCCCCCTCAGTATTTACCTCTTTTTTAAAGAAAGGATGGTGTATTGGCAATGACCAAGACATCATCTTTTCAATTTTTACCTGTCTTTATTACTAAGTTTGTATCATAAATTTGTCTTTTATAAGTTTTTACTTTACCATTATTGCAAACAACTTGTTAAAGACTTATGATCCCTTGATTTAATATTATTATTAGTCTATTTTTGCAAACGAATCACTCATTTTAATCACATTCTTTCTAACCTTAAACCCATGAATCTTAAATTTTTATGTATTGTAGGTATATTAGGCTCGTTAGCCAACAGCAATATTCCTCTTTTAGCGCAACAAAACTATTCCTTTAGTAGTGGTCAAACCCAATATTTTCGCCTGAAAATAGAGAATGATATGCTCGTATATAGGGAAAAGACAGACCGCTATTTCTCCAGTGGTTTAAAAATCAACTACATTTCTGATGAAAAAGTAGGTTCTTCCAATCTTTTAAGTAAAATATTTCCCAAGTTGAAAGGAGGCAATAACCATTATGGTTATTCTTTGGCTTCTAATATGTTTACACCAGCTAACAATTCGGAGGCAATAATTCAAGGAGACCGACCTTATTGTGGTTGGGCATATTTGGGTTTTACAAACACATCTAATGATGGTAAAAATGGCATGCGTTTTTCAACGGAATATTCTATAGGTGCTATTGGACCCATCACACAACAAGAGTTTCTGCAAAAGACGATGCATAAAATTATAGAACGCCCACAACCCAAAGGTTGGAAAAATCAAATAGCCAATGATTTAGCCGTTACCTTAAATTTTGTAGGGGAAAAGTATATCATCAAACCTTTAGACAATGTTGAATTGATAGGTGTTATAGAAACGAATATTGGAACTGTTACAAATTATATGGGGTTTGGCGTTATGTTGCGTGTTGGCTGGTTCGAAAACTATTTCAAGAAAATTATGCCTATTAGTAATCAAAAAAATTGGCAAGCGTTTGCATTTGCACGCCCTGTTATGAGAATAATAGCGGACAATGCTTTATTGCAAGGAGGTATTTTTAATTATTATAACAGTCCTTACGTCATTTCAAGAGATGAAATTAAGCATTTATATATGGAAACGGAGTTTGGGTATAGCCTGTCTTACAAAAATGTCAATCTTACCTACAGTCAAAATTTTAGGACTTCGGAATTTATAGATGCTAAAAATATGTTTTGGGGAGCCGTAACAATAACCACAGGTTTTTAACCAAAAAGAGCATCTTTGTGTCTTTTGATATAGCGGCGAATGTTGACCCAAAAAGCTAAAATAAGGTAAAAAATAATAGGTGACCCTAAAGCCACGAAAGAAAGATATATAAAATAAAGCCTTACCCTTGAGGAGGCTATATTCATTTTTTCGCCAAGATAGCTACATACACCAAAAGCAGACCGTTCAAAAAAATCTTTAAAGTCTATCATTATCTTTTTTATTTTTTGACAAATATAACGTTTTCAGTAGAATTTTCAAACTAAAAAATCCACTTTTCATTAAATTTGAAAAGTGGATTTTTATTTTTAAGTATTAAAGTCTTTTGTTTAAGGCTATTTACTGCAAGCCAAATAAAATTAGGACAACAACAGCAATAAAAATTATCACTATTGCCAGCCGATTTTCATTTTGTTTTGTTTCAATACGAGGAGGGCGTGAACCATTTTCTCTTTCTTTCCTTGATGCAATGCCAGAATGTTTCATAAATATAAAAGACTTTTGGTTGTGAGTAAGCAAAATTTTGGTTGTCTGTTTATTTTATTGTTTTCAAATGGCGTAAAAAATAAGAAATAACAAAACATTTAGTAAAGGTATAAATTACTTTTCAATTTAAATATTATTTTAATATAAATTTTATTCATCTTTGTTTTTCACCTTTTTTTCCTTCAAAAATACTTAGTTTTATTGCATTTCAGCGTTCCACTTTAACTTGAACCTTGTGACTATTTAAAACGTAAAATGTCTCTAATCGCAATAGCATTTCATTTATAATATCCGTAAATTTGTCTCTCAATTCACTCTGATGTTTTTTTTTGTAATAAAATCTAATGCTAACCATTTTTGCAACCAAAATAAAGAAATTATGTCAATTATTAATGACCTGCAACCTACCAAAAAATCTGTTAGAGAAGACCGTTTTCAACACCACGATTATTATGGCGTTGACGAACTCCTAAATGAGGAACACCTTTTGGCAAGAGATGCAGTGAGAGCTTGGGTCAAACAAGAAGTAAGCCCCATCATAGAAGACTATTCTAACAGAGCTGCTTGTCCAACCCATCTATTCAAAGGTTTGGCTGAAATTGGGGCTTTCGGACCTTCTATTCCAGCCCAATATGGTGGTGGCGGTATGGACGAAATTGCTTATGGTATCATTATGCAAGAGCTGGAAAGAGGCGATTCTGGTGTTCGTTCAATGGCTTCTGTGCAAGGTTCGCTGGTCATGTATCCTATTTATCGTTTTGGCAGTGAAGAACAAAAGCATTATTATTTACCCAAATTAGCTTCCGGCGAATTCATAGGTTGTTTCGGTTTGACAGAACCTGACCATGGTTCAGACCCTTCGGGCATGGTTACAAATGTTGTTGATGATGGTGATGCTTATATCTTAAATGGGGCTAAAATGTGGATTACTAATTCACCTATTGCTGATATTGCCGTAGTTTGGGCAAAGCGAGAAGACGGTAAAATAATAGGGATGATAGTTGAAAAGGGCATGAAAGGTTTTTCAGCACCAGAAATTCATGGAAAATGGTCTCTTCGTGCATCTATTACAGGTGAATTGGTTTTTGAAGATGTACGTGTGCCAAAAAAGAATGTATTGCCACTTGTTGAAGGCTTGAAAGGACCCCTCAGTTGTTTGTCAAAAGCCCGTTATGGTATTGCTTGGGGCGCAATTGGTGCTGCTTTAGATTGCTACGACTCTGCCTTGCGCTATTCGCAAGAGCGAATCCAGTTTGGAAAACCTTTAGGGCAGTTTCAATTGACGCAAAAAAAATTGGCTGAAATGATTACTGAAATCACTAAAGCACAACTTTTAGCTTGGCGATTGGGCACTTTAGCCAATAAAGGCAAAGCAACACCTGCTCAAATTTCAATGGCAAAACGTAACAATGTATATATGGCTTTAACAATTGCGCGCGAAGCCCGTCAAATTCATGGTGGTATGGGCATTACAAATGAATACCCTATTATGCGCCATTTAATGAATCTTGAAACCGTTTTGACGTATGAAGGTACGCACGATATTCACTTACTTATTACAGGTATGGATGTGACAGGATTCAATGCTTTTTCTTGAGATTTTATCAATTTTGAGCTTTTGATTTTGAGCATCTCAAAATGCGAAAATCAAAAACCAAATCAAAAAAATACTGAGGGGGTAAAAAATCTGTAAAAAACACAACGTTATATCACATAAAACCTATTTTAACGTTATACAAACATCTTGTTTACAGTTATAACTGAAGAACACATGGTCAAACGTATTGTATTCGCTTTTTTATTTAGCGCAGGTTCGATTCTTTCACCTGTTTATGGTCAAAAGCCAGTTACCATAAAGTTGGATAATCCTTCTTTTGAAGACTATCCACAGGCAGCTCATGTGCCACAAGGTTGGGCAGATTGTGGTTTTCCAAATGAAACGCCGCCAGATGTGCAACCCAATGGTACATTTAAAGTGTCTAAAACGGCTTCTCATGGTAGCACTTATATTGGTATGGTGGTTCGAGATGTCAATACTTGGGAAGCAATGGGGCAACGGCTTAAAACGCCTTTATTGAAAGGTGCAATTTATACTTTTAGCCTCGACCTTGCACGGTCTGAACTCTATGAAAGTCAGAGTCAAGCCACTAAAAAAACAGTCAATTATATCACGCCTGTTACGATTCGCATTTGGGGTGGTTCAGGATATTGCGCCAAAAATGAGTTATTAGATGAAACTGAGCCTATTTCAAGCAGCAATTGGAAAAAGTATAGTTTCAAATTTAATCCAAAAATGACGCATACGCACATAATGATTGAAGCTTTTTATAAAGTACCAACCTTATTTCCCTATAATGGCAATATTTTAGTTGATAACGCCAGTGATATTGTAGCTGAAGAGGAAAAGAAAGTGGCAAAAGTTGAAAAAAAACCAACACCTCCCACTGTCAAACCACCCGTCACAAAAGCAACCCGAAAACCAGATACTCCAGCTATTGTTGCGGACACAAAAGCAAAAGAAACGCCTAAATCCGTAACTGCTAAACCAAAAGAAGAGCCAATTGAAGAAGAATCACCTTTGGTGAAAAGCGGGAAACTGAAAGAAGGGCAAATATTAAAAATTGAGAGACTTCAATTTAAACCCAATTCTTCGGTCATTGAAGGCAGTTCTTTTCCACAAATGGATAAAGTCTATTCTTTGCTCTCTGAAAACCCTACTTTAGTGGTTGAAATTGGCGGTCATACAAATTTGGTGGTTGGGGAAGAGTTAGGTTTGAAACTTTCAACTGAAAGAGCAAAAGCGGTAGCTGATTATTTGGCTAATAAAGGTATTGACAGAGGTCGCCTTGTTGTAAAAGGATACGGCAAATCTCGTCCCCTTGTCAATGAGAGTTCTCCTGCTGCTAATAAAGAAAATCAACGGGTAGAAATTAAAATTTTGAGTATAAATGGTTAATTAATTCATGTATGGTTAGATTGTTGTATGGTTGAGTGAAACACCAACCATACAACAATCTAACCATACAACAATCTAACCATACAACAATCAAGTAAATCACTTCAACTCAAATTCCTGTCCCAATTTTGGAATCTCAATGTTTTTGAAACCTTCTTCATTTAAGGTTTTTTGAAATATTTGCTGCACTTCATAGTCTCCATGCACTAAAAATATTTTTTTGCAATTGTTTTTTTGATTGCCAATAAATTCAATCATTTCTCTATAATCACCGTGAGCTGAAAATGAATCCATTACTTCGATACGGGCATTCACAGGTTTGTACTCTCCAAAAAGACGTATAAATTTTGCCCCATCACGCAATTGACCCGCAGGTGTTTGGGGTGCTGCATAACCCACAATAAGAATAGTGGCTGTAGGATTGTCAATGTTATTAAAAAGGTGGTGTTTTACCCGACCTGCATTTGCCATCCCCGATGAAGAAATAATGACACATGGCTCTTTTGAACTATTTAAAGCCTTTGATTCTTCTACTTTCCGAATAAATCTGAGGTTTTTAAATCCAAATGGATTGGCATCTTTCAACATATATTTATGCAATTCTTCATCAAAACATTCTGGATGTTCAATAAAAACATCTGTGGCATCTACCGCTAAAGGGCTGTCTACAATAACAGAAATACGGGGTAATTTACCTTCATTCGCCAATTTATCCATCATATACACAATCTCTTGCGTACGCCCCACACTAAAGGCAGGTATAATCACTTTACCCCTTCTTTCAACACAGGTTTCAGTAATAATTCTTAAAAAGCGGTTCGTTTCTTCGGGTGCTTCTTCATGCAAACGGTCACCATAAGTAGATTCACAAAGCAAATAATCGACATCGGGCATCGGGAAAGGGTCACGCAATATGGGACGATTTGGTCTCCCAATATCAGCCGTGAAACCCAACATCGTTGTTTTACCCCCCTCAGTAATTTTCAATGTTACGCAAGCCGAACCGAGTATATGCCCTGCGTCGGTGAATAAAACTTCTACATCTTTGTGAATCCTAAACCAACGGTCATAATTGAAACTTGCGAACAATTTCATCGCTTTCTGGACATCTTCGGTTGCATAAAGTGGTTCCGCATCTGCTATCTCACCCTTTTTTAGCGATTTTTTATTATCAAACTCCGCATCTCGTTCTTGGATACCAGCGCTATCGAGCAACATAATTGCCGATAAACCACGTGTGGCATGAGTACAATAAATGGTATTATTGAAACCATCTTTCACCAATTTAGGTATTTTACCCGTATGGTCAATATGAGCATGAGACAAGACCATGCAATCAATCGTTGCGGGATTGAAAAACCATTCTTCGTTAAAGTTTTTCATCTGAGGGCTATTGCCTTGATACAAGCCACAATCTAAGAGAATTGTAAATCCGTTATCTAAGGTTACCAAATGGCAGCTTCCTGTTACTTCACGCGCTGCACCACAAAATTTTATTGTCATGTATGTTTTTTTAAGTAGTATAGGCAAATTGCCCATCTTACGTTATCAAACCACGAATTAACGGATTTTTGAGAACCTTACACTATTTTTTTCAAAAAATCTATTCACCAAATTTTTTCAGCTTTTTTACCATCCACCCATTGACTCCAATTTCTGTTGAATGTATGCACCTTTTTCGTCACAACACCTTGATTATCAACTACTTCATTGCCTTGATTTATCCATTCAAAAATACTACCATAGAGGTTATATACTTTTGTGAAACCCATTTTTTGTAATTTTTCACCTATCTTTTCACTACGATAGCCGATAGAGCAATAGACAACAATGGGTTTATCTTTAGGCACATTGTCCAATTCTTCTTTTTTAAAACTGTTGTAACCAATAAACACAGCTTTGGGCAAATGGCTTACGGCATATTCATCTCGCTCTCGGGCATCCAAAATCAAAGCATCAGGTAGTGTTTTCACCGTTTCAGGATTAATGGTTTTTACGGTGAAGCTAAGCCACGAAGCTACTTTTTTATCAAATTCTGGATTTACACACTGCGCTCTATCTGGCGTTGCTTGCGCAGTGCAGTTTGATATATTAAAAGACAATAAAAAAATTGAAAAACAAGCTGATATATATTTCATCATAAAAATTTTTACAAAAATGCTTTTTTTACTGAGGGGGATATTTCATTGCTAATTTTTTCTAAAATTAAAACTAATTTTGCAAGCTATTGTTTAGATTTTATCTAAATAATTAATCACTTTATAATTGTTACTTATGTGGAAATGGTACAACAGCCATATTGTCCGAATTGAAAATGAAACGCCTACGACCAAACGCTTATGGGTCAAAGTAGAAACAGATGAACCTTTACAGTACCAAGCGGGGCAATTTGTCACAATGGATTTACCCATTTCAGAAAAACGTTTGAAACGCTGGCGCAGTTATAGTATCGCAAATGCACCAGATATTGAAGGCGTAACAGAATTAGAATTTTGTATTGTCAAAGCCGAAAACAGCACAGGCGGTTCAAAATACCTTTGTGAAGAAGCGACAATAGGTACACCTATCCGTTTTAAAGGACCTGACGGAACATTTGTTTTGAATCAACCATTGGACAATCGAGACCTCGTTTTCATCTGCACCGGCACTGGCATTGCTCCCTTTCGCAGTATGATTTGGGATATTTACAACCAACAAATACCGCATCGCAAAATCCACCTCATTTTTGGCGCACGTTATGAAACAGATATATTGTATCGTAAAGAATTGGAAGAATTTCAAAATAAATTGCCCCATTTCAAATTTGATATTGCCCTTTCACGTGACGCAGATTGGAATGGTTGGAAAGGCTATGTCCATAGCATTTATACTGAGGGGTACCCTAAAAAGCGTTCTGATGTAGATTTTTATATTTGTGGCTGGTCAAATATGATTGATGACGCTGTGGCGAAGCTGATTGTTGATTTGGGCTATGATAAATCGCAGGTGCATTATGAGTTGTATGGGTAAACTTGAATTAGGATTTGTAAGATTTTAAGGATTTAATAGGATTTACACACGATTTTGACGTTTTTTCTGTCAAAATCGTGTGTAAATCCTATTAAATCCTTAAAATCTTACAAATCCTAATTCAAGTTAAAAATTATTTAGGATACACAAAATAATAAGACAAATCATATTTATCCAAAATAGAATCTAAAATAGGGTCTTTCCCTCTTTCATACCCTTCTTTCAAGTTATAGCCATAAAATTTACTAATCTCATTCCAACCCATGGCATTAAATCCACCTTTCACATCTTTCACCAAATCATAAAATGGCATGTGTATTTCACGTTCAATCATTTTTATGAGTAAAAAGCCTTGTGTGCGGGTGAGGTTTTTCAATTGTGACTTGAACTTTTCATTCATTTTATCATTCAAATCATCTATGTATTTTCTACGTTCCCGATTGGTACCATAGCGGGTTGCCGCTTCCAGTTCTCGATAAGTTTTCACCGCTTCTACGGCATAAGGCACAACGGCAGCTGCCATTCTTTGATAGCGTTCATAGCGTTTGTAATCATCTGCACTGGCAAAAATGCGGGGGGCACTTATTTCAATTTCTCGCAATTGACAATACAAAAGGCTATCGCCATTGGGCAATATTTGAGTTGCCATCATTATAGTTCCATCTGGCTTATGCACAACATAACCTGGTTCAGCTATTTGTGCTTTCAATGCCATATTGAAAAAAATAAAAAAGACACTGGTGATTAATGGTTTGAATTTCATAATATTGTGTAATAAGTGATAAAAAGCGTTCTCTCATTCGCGTGAATATTAGGCTAAAATTTTGATAATCAACGACTTAGCTAAGTTTTCAAAATACCAAACGCACTAAACGCACTATACTAACAACTATAAGATGCAAAAAGTATTATAAAAGAACGCCCAAAAGACTTAAATATTTGTTAATGCTATTTCTTTAAGCCCTAAAAACTTGCCACATTCGCATACTCGGATGGTATTTACATATCACACATTTCATTTTTTTAATCATTATCTCAAAAATAAACCCTATCTGGTATATGAAAGCTATGATTTTTGCCGCAGGTTTAGGCACTCGTTTACGCCCTTTGACCAATGACCGACCCAAAGCCCTTGTTGAAGTAAAAGGCGTATCGTTGCTTGAAATAACAATACGCCGACTGATGTATTTTGGTGTAACAGAAATTATTATAAATGTACATCATTTTGCTGATAAAATCAAGGACTTTTTACAAGCCAACGATAATTTTGGCATTCACATAGTTACTTCTCACGAAATTGAAAAACCACTTGAAACGGGTGGTGGTTTGAAATTTGCTTCTTGGTTTTTTGACGATCAGCAACCATTCATAATTTGCAATGCTGATATTTTGAGCAATATTGATTTGAAAAAAATGTATGATAGTCATTGTGCCAGTGATGCCCTTGCCACGTATGCCATTCAAACACGTGATACAAGCCGGTATATGTTGCATGATACTGAGGGGGGGCTTTGTGGTTGGATGAATATAAAAACCAAAGAAATAAAGATGGCACGTTTTGCAAAAAACTTAGGAATGTACTCATTTAGTTGCTTTCATATCGTCAATCCAGCCATGTTAAAAACTCCCCCAAAAGAGGATTTTTTTACCATTATTGACTGGTATCTGCGCTTGTGCAAGAAACATAAAATTATGGGATATCGCCACGATAATGATATATGGTGTGATATAGGAAAGCCCGAAACATTGTCAGAAGCTGAACACATTGTGGATAACTTATTGATTTAGAGCACTTTTCCACATGCTTATCAACATATTTTAGAAAAAATAAATTATTTATTTTTAGAAAACATTCATGTTCTTTTATTAAAACATTCACTTAAGAGATTCAATTTTACCCTTATTCTCCTCTTGCAAATTTACTTTTCAACTGTTCAAAACAATGTGTATAACTTAACAAATTTGCCCTTGTCTGATTTGATGGGTTTTAAAAATTCTTCAAGCAATTGGTAGGTTGTCGGCATATCATTGCAAGGCACTTGAGAAAGCAGGAGATTAACTTTTTGTCTGCACTTATCAGGGCATTATGCAGCCATGCAAGGGATTCTGAGAGTTGTGAAGAATTAAGTAGAAATACTGAGGGGAGTAAAACAGTTATAATAACTTTTACAACGCAACGTTTTTGTTTCATCGGTTTTATAAGTTATCCTCTAATAGTATTATTAAAATATTTTTAAAATTTCTTCTTTCAGTCCTATTATTAAGGGTGTGGATTTGGTGATAAGCGTGGAATTTTTTGTTTCACCAACAGAAGTTGTTAGGCTAAATACAGGTAATCCACATTTTAGGAGATGCCTTAGTTTGATGATAGTCAATAAGTTATATGGTTATCCACAAGTTGTTCAAAAGATGTGGGTTAATCCACATTTCTTGTTCACATGGCGGTTGGGTGTTTACGGGCTGTCTATACACCACTTGGCTGGATAACAATTTACCCTGTTACACACATTGTTTTGGACTTGTACTGAGGGGGTGTTGGCGGGTGTTGATAAGGATAGCCTTTGTACACGAGCTTGTACACAAAACAGCTAAAAAAAATATTTGTCTAAAATATTGATTATCAGCTGTTTATAAATGTACATTTGAGGTGTTGTTGATAACTTTTAGAAGCGTTAAAAACATCCTGTTTTATAAATATTTCAATGTATTTGTTATATAAAACGCTTTAAAATAGCTAATGCGTTGATTACCAATAGCAAGTCTTTTATTTCACTTAAACTATTCCAAAATGTGCGGACGTTTCTCTTTTGTCGTTGAAAAAAAAAAAGTGCAAAAGGTTTTGCCGAATGTTACTCTTGAATCGAACTTGGCGATAAGCTATAATATTGCCCCAACTCAATCTGCTTATGTACTTACAAATACAGAGCCAAACATATTACAAAAAATGTCATGGGGTTTAATTCCGCATTGGGCGAAGGATAATAAAAAATCTGTATCCAGTATCAATGCCCGTATGGAGACATTAACGGAGAAACCGACTTTTCAAAAACCTATCCGCTCACAGCGTTGTCTTGTTTTGGCAGATAGTTTTTATGAGTGGAAGACAGAAGGGAAAAATAAAATTCCTTATCGTATTCTTCTGAAAGAGGGTGACCTAATGTTACTGGCAGGAATTTGGGATGAGTGGCATGGGAAAAAAACATTTTCCATCATCACTACCCAGCCCAATGCTGAAATGTCCGTTTTACACAATAGAATGCCTGTTATATTGTCAAAAGGTTTACAAGGCGACGATTGGATGATGTGGCTTGGTGATACATTTTTAGACACCTTATTATATATGTGTGAAAAACCTCAAAATGATTTTTTGAAAATGTATCGGGTAAGTGAGAAGGTTAATTCTGTTCATAACGATTCAGCAGATTTGCATAAAGAAAGATTACCTGATTTGACTTTGTTTTAGTTGAAAATACATATTTATTTAAAAAAATATGCAACTTTGTGAAATAGAATAAGACTTTAAAAAAAGATTAATTTTATGCGTGTAGTGATTCAAAGAGTGAGTGAAGCATCGGTCACGATTGATGGAAAAGTAAAATCAGCGATAAAGCAAGGACTCTTGATTTTACTCTGTGTTGAAGAAACGGATATAGAAGCGGATATTAACTGGTTGGTATCAAAAATTAGTAATTTGCGCATCTTTAGCGATGAAGCGGGTTTGATGAATCGTTCGGTTATAGATATTGAAGGTGAAATGCTTGTGGTGAGTCAATTCACATTGCATGCGAGTACAAAAAAAGGCAACCGTCCATCCTTCGTTCGAGCCGCCAAACCAGACTTTGCCATACCGATGTATGAAAAATTTGTTACCTCCTTACAAGTATTTTCAAACTTAAACGTTCTTACTGGAACGTTTGGTGCAGATATGAAAGTTGCCCTACTCAATGATGGTCCCGTAACTATCGTGATAGACAGTAAAAACAAGGAATAGTTTTTGATTTTCTATAATACATATATTTGAATTAGGATTCCTAATTCAACTTATCAAAACTCAAAATTTTAATAAAAATGACTATTTTAAAAAAACACAAGTCATGGTTGATGCTCGGTGCAGTTGCTATTTTTTTTGTGGCTGCTAATAACCGAACTGACCACGGCAAATATTTTGAAATTTCTAAAAATATAGAAATTTTCACCAACCTCTACAAAGAGTTGAACACCTATTATGTAGATGACCTCGACCCTTCCAAACTCATGCGTACAGGCGTAGACGCTATGCTCAACTCGCTTGACCCTTATACCAACTATATTTCAGAAAGTGATATTGAAGGCTATCGTTATATGACCGAAGGGAAATACAATGGTGTAGGTGCTTCATTTGATAAAGCAGGAGAATTTGTTTTTGTTGCTGATATTTTTGAAGGCTCACCTGCCCAAAAAGCAGGCTTGAAAGCAGGTGACAAAATAATGGCAGTAGACGGCAAATCTGCCCTCAGCAGAAGTGTGGAAGAGGTAGGCGATATATTAAAAGGTGCAGCTGGTACCGATGTAGAACTCACAGTAGCTCGTCCACAACTAAGTGGCGACAAAAGCATGAAAATCAAAATCATGAGAGATGAAGTAAGTGAGCAAAATGTTCCTTATTTCGGGATGTTGAATGACAAAATCGGTTATGCTGTTTTGACGACTTTCACACGCGACGCTGGTGAAAATGTGGCTAAAGCTTTCAAAGAATTGAAAGAGAAAAACCCCAATATGAAAGGTTTTATTTTTGACTTGCGGGATAATGGCGGCGGTTTATTAAATGAAGCCGTTAATATTTGTAATATTTGGATTCCGAAAGGGGAATTGGTTGTGACGACTAAAGGTAAAGTTGTGGATTGGGATAGAAGTTTCAAAACCCTCAATCCTTCAATTGACGAGCAGATGCCTGTTGTGATTTTAGTAGATAAAGGGACTGCATCAGCTTCTGAAATTGTAAGTGGCACATTGCAAGATTATGACCGCGCAGTTGTTATTGGACAACGCAGCTATGGTAAAGGCTTGGTTCAAAATATGAGGGATATTGGTTACAACTCAAAATTGAAATTGACAACCGCTAAATACTATGTGCCGAGTGGACGTTGTATTCAAGCCGTTAGTTACGATAAAGGTAAACCTGTTGAGATAGCGGATTCTGTTCGTGCTGTTTTTAAAACCAAAGCTGGTCGCCCTGTTTTGGATGGTGGAGGTATAAAACCCGATGTTTTGATTCAAAAATCAGGCGATTTTGGTTTAATGAAAACTTTGAAAGAGAAATTTTTACTTTTCGATTATGTAACCCAGTTCTGTTTGAAAAATGAAAAAATAGATGAACCTGATAAATTCCGTTTCACCCAGTTCGATGAATTTGTAGAGTTTTTAAATAAAAAGAATTTCACCTACGATTCTGAAAGTGAAAAACTCTTGAAACAACTCAAAGATG
>JAYUQN010000297.1:0-5040 GCA_043756725.1 Saprospiraceae bacterium | reverse complement strand
GACGGATCGGCGACATGCAATTGTTGCCGATAACCTCGCAAATCTGCATAAAAAAAAATGAAAAAATAGATTAATGCCAAGACGTTGCAGTGCAACGTCTCTACGAAAATCTCGTGTATATTCTACATTAGAAATTGCTGTAATTTTATTATTGTATAATATCACCCGTTTGCATATAGCCACAAACCTCAAAACCCACTTGCATATTATTTTCAGCACACAACGGCTAAAGCCGTTTTGACGGGTTCGGATAAATCCGAAGCTACGCCAGCACCCCCTCTCCATAGGAGTCCCTTTGGACAGTATTTTTATGTTGAATAGGTTTTTCAATCGTTTCTAACAGCAGATCCTCTTCAACAACAACTTTATGTTTACGTGCCAAATAGGAATACATGGCAGGTATGACATACAGCGTCAAAGTCAAAGAAAACAACAAGCCACCAACAATAACAATGCCCATACCCATACGACTTTTTGACCCCGCTCCCAATGCTAAAGCTATCGGTAGAGCACCCAACATGGTCGCTAAAGAGGTCATTACAATGGGACGGAAACGGGATACGGATGCTTCAATAATAGCTTCTGCCTTAGGCACACCCCGCTCTCGCAATTGATTGGCAAATTCCACTATCAAAATACCGTTTTTAGTAACCAAACCAACAAGCATAATGATACCGATTTGAGAGAAAATATTCAAAGTTTGGTTGAAATACCAGAGTGAAAACAAAGCACCGCCCAAAGCCAAAGGAACAGTGAGCATAATGATGAATGGGTCAATAAAACTTTCAAATTGTGCTGCCAATATCAGATAGACTAACAGCAAAGCCAAGATAAAAGCAAAAGATGTATTGCTTGAACTTTCGGCAAAATCTCTCGAAGAACCCGTTAATTCGGTTGAAAACGAATCATCTAAGGTCTTTTTAGCCACTTCTTGCATGACGGCTATGCCATCGCCCATTGTACGACCGGGAGCCAAACCTGCTGAAACTGTCGCCGATTTATACCGATTGTAGTGATACAACTGAGGGGGGTTCGAGCGTTCTTCTACTTTCACTATATTGTCCAACTGTACCAAATCGCCTCTGCGATTGCGCACATACATGGATTTCATATCCAAAGGTTCATCCCGATTGGCTCTATCCACTTGCCCAATAATTTGATACTGTTTGCCATTCATATTGAAATAGCCATATCGAAGTCCACTGAGCGACATCTGCAAAGTTTGAGCAACATCAATGATATTCACATCCAATGAGCGGGCTTTTTCACGGTCAATATTGATGTATAATTCAGGTTTATTAAATTTCAGATTGACATCTACATTTGAAAAAACGGGACTTTTTGATACTTCATCCATAAATTTGGGCAATTTATCAATGAGTTTATCAAAATTAGGGGCTTGGATAACGAAAGAAACAGGCAAGCTGCCAAAACCACCCGTAGAAATAGTTTGTTCTTGAATGATAAAATTTCGCCCTTCATTAAATCGGCGCATTTGGCTGGTTAAGGATGTGGCAATATCCTGTTGGCTTCGTTTTCTTTCATCAGGTTCTGAGAGCATTAAGCGAATCATACCTGTATTACCACTGCCAGTGCCCATGAAGCCCGGTGAAGTCATTGAAATCATAATGCGCTTTTCAGGCACAGAATCATTGATAAAACCAACGAGTTTGTTAATAAATCTATCCGTATATTCAAAAGTTGCGCCCTCTGGTGCAGTAATAACAAAACGCATCCAACTTCTATCTTCTAAAGGAGCCAGCTCCGTTTGTAGGTTTTTATTGAAAAACCAAATCGCAACGCCCATAAAAGCGAAAATGGGAAAAGCCAGCCATTTTGTTTTCATAAAACCCAGCAATCTTGAGCGATAATTGTCTTCAACAGCTCTATAAAAAGGCTCTGTGACTGTATAAAACCACGTTTTCTTTTGCCCTTTTCGCAACAAATAAGCATTGAGCATAGGCGTTAAAGTCAGGGATACAAAGGCTGAGATTAAGACCGAACCCGCTAAAACAACCCCAAACTCTTGAAACAATCGCCCAACAAAACCTTCCATGAAAATAACGGGTAAAAACACCGCTGCCAAAGTAACAGAGGTGGAAATAACCGCAAAAAATATCTCTCGCGACCCCGCAAAGGCAGCCTGTATGGGGTCCATACCATTCTCTACCTTTTTATAGATATTTTCTGTGACCACAATGCCATCATCCACCACCAAACCTGTTGCCAATACGATGGCTAAAAGACTTAATATATTAATGGAATAATCCATCATGTACATAATGAAAAACGCGCCGATGAGGGATACAGGAATATCAATGAGTGGGCGAATAGCGATAGTCCAATCTCTAAAAAACAAAAAGATGATGAGGATAACAAGCCCAATAGCGATGAAAAGCGTTTCTTTAACTTCTGAAATAGATTTCCGAATAAATTTGGTTTTATCTACCGATATGCTGAGTTTAATATCGGCTGGAATTTCAGCTTTCAGTTTTTCAACTCTTTTATAAAACTCATCTGCAATTTTAATAACATTGGCACCGGGCTGTGGCGATATGGCAAGACCTACGGCTTGCCTACCATTAATGCGCATCACTGTGTCCTCATTTTCTGCGCCTAATTCCGCTTTGCCAATATCTTTATATCTTATCACACCATTGGCATCATCTTTTATAATCAACTCTTCAAAATCAGAAACCGTTTTGAGTTTGCCTACTGTTTTCACCGTCAATTCTGAATTATTTCCCATTATTTTACCCGAAGGTAATTCTACATTTTCACGGTCGAGCGCTTGTTTTACATCTAAAGGTGTGAGTTTATACGCTGCTAAACGTTGTGGGTCAAGCCACAAGCGCATAGAAAATTTCTTTTGCCCCCAAATCTGAATTGAAGCCACATCGGGAATGGTTTGCACCCTTTCACCCAAGACATTTTCAGCAAAATCAGATAACTCTAAAATGTTTTTAGTATCACTTTCAATAGCCATACTAATAACATTGTCGCTATTCGCATCGGCTTTTTGAACCGTTGGTGGTCCATCTATATCTTGAGGCAGCATGCGCACGGCTTGCCCTACTTTATCGCGCACATCATTGGCAGCCGTTTCAAGATTGCTTTTAATGTCAAACTCAACCGTAATCATAGAGCTGCCTTGATTACTCGATGAACTAACTGAGCGAATGCCCGGCACACTGTTCAAGGCTTTTTCAAGCGGTTCTGTGATTTGTGTTTCAATAATCTCTGCATTTGCACCAGTATAGCCCGTGCGAACGGTAATAACAGGTGGGTCAATGCTCGGAAATTCCCGAACCCCAAGAGATTGAAAACCGATAAACCCAAAGAGAAGGATTACCAAATTCATGACTATAGCCAACACGGGGCGTTTGATACTGACGGATGATAAACTCATTGTATTGAAGTTTTGGATTTGGGATTTGGGGCTAAGGGTTTTATTTACAACCCGAAACTCAAAACCTAAAACTGATTATGCGTCAAATATAGACAGTTTTACAGCTACAAATGTTTTACTTTTGTCACTTTCGACATTCTTCTGATTTCGCACTACAAACATTAAAAGGAAACACCAAGAAGCCCTAATTTGTAATCCCGTTTTTCACCCTTTCTATCTTAAAAAAAACATTTATACTACAAATTGGGTATAAAAACCCCTTACTTTAAAGTAGATAAATATTTTTTAAAAAAACTTGACCGTTTTCTTTGATATTAATACCGTAGTCTTTACTTTTGTAACCGATAAGTAAAAACAAGCACGATATAAGACAAGCATAAAATGAGAAAACTACTTCCACACATATTGGGTCTCGCTTCCATTTTATGGATTATTGGTGGTACTATTTGGTACAGCAATCGTTATTGCGATGCTGTCATTCAACCCACTTATGCCCCTGTAAACGTCAGTCAAGAAGCTGTTTATAGTGCGCCTGAACCACAGTTTCAAGCGTTGAATCTTTACTATCCAAAAAAGAAATTTGAATTTAAACTAACGGATGAATTGACAGGTTATTTCAACGAATTGAAAGACTATTTATCGCACAAAGCCACTGCAAAAATTCATATTTACTCTCGCAATACTGAGGGGGGTAAAATAGGACAAAATAGATTGATATTTTTAAAAAATACTTTGAAAGATAAGGCTTTTGACTTAAATCAATTTGAATTTCATAAGACCGCATTCCAACAGAAACCAATTAATTTACCCGTAAACGATGTCAAAAATCAACGAATTGAGATAAGATTGGCTGTGCCTTAATCATAAAATAAACGTTAATAATCATATCAAACTATTCTGTTCATGACTTGTACAACAGCCGTATTTACATTAATGTCAGGTGCTACTTGCTTAGGTTGTGCTGCCTTATATTTTCATTACAGCCGTGTTGTTGAAAATTTCAAAGTAAAAATGAATAGTTTCAATTTGGCACTTTCCAGTTTGCAAGAAGAACGCCATAGTTTGATAAAAAAAAATGAAATACGCTATTTAGAAAATGCTTCCCAAACCGTTGAAATAGAAAAATTGAATGAAGAAATTGTCTTTTTAAGGACTTCCTTAGAAAGATTAGAAAACGACAACCGTTTGTTGATGCGCGAGTATAGTTCACTCGAAACACAACGAACCGTTTTCAATGGAAAATGGACAACGCATAAGGGATAATTTTCAATGAACAATGGACAACGTATAATGGACAATTTTTCAATGGACAAATGACAAATCTTCCTTACATCGTAAACAATTTGTCTATTGAAAATTGTGCGTTAATAAAAAAGAAGTTTAGTTTGTTTACTTTTATAGTGCTGCATTGGATGAAATCGCAAGTCTTTAAGACTGCGATTTTTTTTTATGCAAAGAATTTTTGAAACCCTGCATAAAAGCCTACTTATACATGAAACGGGGTAAAATCCCGAAAAGCGAAGACGTTGCAATGCAACGTCTCTACGTCATTTCACATCACATTTTTAGGTATTTTGCCTAAGTAGAGACGTTGCACTGCAACGTCTTGGCTTCATTTTTTTTGCTAAATT
>JAYUQN010000296.1:0-5047 GCA_043756725.1 Saprospiraceae bacterium | reverse complement strand
GAACAAAACTAACGATATGACCTTTCCTATTATTGCCATTACCGTTACCATTTGTTTCTTTCGTTACAAACCTTTTACGTCCTTGTTTAGCATTGAGTTCTTTCATTTTAGGAAAAGGTATTTTATCTACATTTTCAAAAATCTCAAATTCAATCCTATCAGAACTTTTTTTAGATTTATCCCAACGCGGGTGAAATGTCCGACCTGCTACACATGCTTGTACATTAGAAGTTGGTGGTAAGCTATTAAACCATTTTTTGATGCTGTTAATTTCAGCTTCAGTAGCCTGTTCGGAAGTGGTGTTAAGTTCTTGTGTTTTTGCCTCCTCATAAGAAGGGGCAATTTGTAAATCTTGCTTACAACTAAAAATGGTGAGGCTAAGACATAGAATTAGCCACGTTGAAGTACGTTGAAGTACGTTGAAGTACGTTGAAGTTAAATTTCATTGTAGTGAAAAAAGTTTTGTTAAAAAAATATAGTTTTAAAGGGGTAAGGTAGAGGATATTATTTATAACCTGTATATTTTTAACACTAATATTTCGGTATTTTTATTTTTAAACTATTAGAAATTTCTATGTTGTTATGAAATAGTTTTTATAAAAATCAAAAATAGTCGTCAGTACAGAAAACAACTCATTGAGATTTCTCAAAATAAATATTTCAGAAAATTCGGTAAAATTTTTGTGTTGCAATTTCGCAAATTGCCATGTTTCACCATTTGTTACGATGCCAAAAACGGTGAGTTCGGGGTCATTATTAAGTTTTTGAATGGCGAGCATTTCTAAAGCACATTGCGCCCAGCCGCCTGTAAAATCGTCCATTTTGGCTTCTACCACGGCTACATAAGGCGTTTCAAACACAATAGTACCATGATGCGACCTTTTGGCAATGATATAATCGGGGATACCCACTAAATCATCATCGGCATTAATCGCTTTATGACCCCATAAAGTAAGGTATGAACTGAAAGGTTTCCAAGCCTCTTTTAAAACAGGAAAAATAATGACCTCCCTCAATGTGGCTTCGGAAGCATCGAAAGGGATTTCTCTCATATCAAATTCAAGGTCTTTTGCAAATTTTCGAGAAGCCGCTTTTTTTACAGTAATCTTAAAAGGCTCTTTATTGTACTGCAAATCATACGCTAAAATGACATCACCTAATCCTTTATATTTTTTTGTAAAAGCCATTTTAATTCAATTTTAGACAAATATACGTCTTTTTTAAAGAATTTCCACTTTCATATCGCTTTCAATATCCACAATCACTTTCAAAGCTTCTTGATAAACTTCATTCATACCCCCCTCAGTATTTTGCCCTGCAAACAATGCTAAATCGCATTTATGAAGAATAGCGATGAAACGTTGACTATGTAAATCATTGATTTTCAATAACTTTAACTTTTCTTCGACATTGTTTTTTGAAAATTCGGAAAGGGGAATATTAAATTTATCACTGGCATAAGTGAAAAGTCCTTTTGAAATTTCATCGTAAAAAGAACGGCTTTTGCGGGCGTCTTTGTATTCACGCGCCAGAGCTAAATGCTTTTGAGCAATTTTAGAAGCGTTTTGACTTTTTAAAAGAGATACATCTACGTTGCTTTTTTTATTCAAATATTGCTTGTAAGCGACGACGCCACCCAAGATTATAAACGGTAAAATCAACAGTATCCAAAAAAGCGTTGAGCCGAAAAAAGGATTGTAACTTGTTATAAAACGGGTTGCATTTTTCAAACCATAAATATCGGTCATTTCATCTGATGAAACCGTTGCAATTTTATTTTTACCCAGCGCAATTTTCACATTAAAAACAGCATTTTCCGTTTTATAGACCCCCTTGACGCTTTTATCGTCATCCCGACCTGGCGGGACAGTATTACAGTATGAAAAGTCAGATGTCACTGTAAAATCACCTGCTTTTTTAGGTAAAATCAAGTATTCAAACTCTTTTATCGTCTGCCATTCGCCTTGACTTTCAAAACTTTCTTCCTTGACTGTTTTGGGGTCATATATTTCAAGCCCTTCAACAGGCGGCAATTTAGGTGCTAACCACCGCTTCACATCGCCATTACCTATCACTTTCATACGAAGTGATAACACATCATCCGTCGTAGCATCTGTTTTTGAAATACTTGTTTCCACTTTAAAATCACCTACCCCACCCGTAAAACTATTGGGCGGATTAGGGGGCAAAGGTTTCACTGTCACTGTTGCCGTGTTGGATTGCTCAGAGGCATTTTCAGCCCGAACAGAACCCAGAAAAGGATCTGAAAAGGGGTCTTGTACCTTGCCTCTTACAATACTGACTTCTCCCAACATGGGTTCAATAGTCAAAATGCCTTCTTTTTGAGGAAAAAGAGCGATGCGTGCCAATATGCGCGACAAATAGCGTTTGCCACCAATGGTCACATTTTGTTCGGCTTGCGGGTAATCGTTGATTTTCAATTTGAAAAATCCGTCAAATGTGGGTTCCGTTACGGGGCGCATATCGGTCAAATCCACACGGGTATAAATGCGATAATCGAGTATAATTTGCTGCCCAATAAAAGCTTCTTTTTGGGAGAGTTCTGCCCGTAAAACAACCTCATCTTTGCCGTTGCTGGGCGTGTCGCCAAACGTTTGTCTTTTACCTTTTATTACTTCAATTATTAAAAGTGGAGAAGTGAAAGTCTGTCCTTTTACGGCTATGCTTGCGGAGCCGATTGAAAATTTGCCTTCTTGTTTTCCTTGTAAAACATAGCTAATTGTCTCACTATTAGTGGCAACGCCGTTTATCATGGTCATAGAATTCATGCGATTGGGTCCGCCAACAACGGCAAAATCGGCAAAAGAAGGGGGTGAAAACCGTGCACCTGATGCGTTTTTCAAAGTAAATTTCACTTCAAATATATCACCTAAAGGCACTTGTTTGGCGTCGGTGCTGGCGGTGAAACTCACTTGGGCGCAGATAAAATGGAGTGAAAACAATAATATGGCTGTAAAAAATAGCTTCATATATCAAATTTTTTTGCGAACCTTTGTATCGTTGCTGATTTCCATCATAAAAGTTGCCTCTTTTTGCCCAAAAAGGGTGGCTATACTGAGGGGGGTAAAAATAGCGATTAAAAATAAAATTTTTTTCATAGGTTTAAATTAAGTAGCTTCGGATTTATCCGAACTCGTTTAAACGGCTTTAGCCGTTGGCAATATTTAACTAATTTAGCAAACGGATAAATCCGTTTATACGGGTTCGGATAAATCCGAAGCTACGGGTTACCAATCTTTTGAAGAAGGTGTTTTTTTAGCAGGTTTTCCTTTTTTTAACCGTTGCTGTACTTTTTGGTCTTCATTGTCCATGATTTGTAAAAGGCGTTCGGCATTGTCTTTACTCATGTTTTGTGGTTGTGGTTGATTTGGCTGCTGCTGATTTTTATCTTGATTTTGCGGTTGATTTTGAGGCGGTTGCTGCTGATTTTTATCTTGATTTTGTTGTTGCTGTTGGTTTTTATCTTGATTTTGTTGTTGATTCTGTTGCTGTTGCTGCTGATTTTTGTCTTGGTTTTGCTGTTGTTTCTGTTGTTCTTTTTGCATTTTTTTTGCAAAAGCCAAGTTTTTTTTAGCGTCTTCGTCTTTAGGATTAAGGCGCAAAGTTTGTTTATAGGCATCAATAGCTTTATCGTATTCACTTTTCTGAATATGCGTATTGCCTTGATTGTAAAATGCTTGCGAACGTATGTCGTTATTAGTCGAGCGTTTGGCAACATCTGCATATATTTGGAGCGCATCGTCGTGGCGGTGCTGCATATACAACGAATTGCCGAGGTTGAAACTGCCTTTGTAGGAGCGTTCGGCTTCTTGAGCGTTGCGATAATTTAGCTCTGCTTGCTTATAGTTTTTTTTCATATAAGCGGCATCGCCTTCTCGCAGGTGCTTGTGAGCAGATTGTGAAAAGCTGAGGGTTGTAAGTGAAATACCTAAAAAGCATAGACATATATGTAGCGGCGAATAAATTCGCCGAGTACGCTTTTGGCGAATAAATTCGCCGCTACATATATGTATTATTTTTGTTTTCATAATAATAAGTCATTGATTATCAACATTTAGGAAATTTTTTAAAATTTCCTAAATGTGCGCTTGTACCATAGAATAGTAGGGTTTTCTTATAAAAATTTAGGGGTGCAGCGCACCGCAATATTTGTAGAAAAATGGTACATAACAATTGCCAAAGGTGCGTAGCACCGTAACAAAGTTCAATATTACGGTGCTACTCAATTAGGTTCTTTATCGATTTCTTAGCAAATGTAGCACCGTAACAAAGTTCAATATTACGGTGCTACGCACCTTTGGAAACATCGTAAAATTCAAGCTCTACAAATATTACGCGGCGCTGCCGCTTTTTATAAAAAAACTCTACATAGAATAGATAATTCCAATTATTTATATTCAACTTTTTGCGTCTCAGTATCCATGATAATGATGCCTTCATTTGACGTATTTAATTGCCCTAATAATATGCCTTTATTACTCCAAACAGCAGATTGTCCGACACTTTCAAAATCATCACATTGCCCAAAACAGTTGGACATTAAAACCGTCATGCCATATTTATACGCAATATCCGCTAAAGATTTAAAAGCATTTTCAACACCTTTAGCGGATTTTGCGACACTGGCGATATAAATTTTTGCCCCATTTTCATAAGCCTTCTGCGCATGTTCGGGCACTAATAATTCATAACATATAGCTAATCCAATAGGTGTTTCATCCAATTTTAAACCCCTAAAATTTTCACCGCTAACAAAAAAGGGTTCTTCATCAGGGTGTAAATATTTTTTGGAATACGTCTGTTTTGCTTTGTGTGGCTGAAAAAGAATCATACTAATGCAGACACCTTTATCACTGTTTGTAGGCATTCCAACGCCAATTGTTATGTGGTTGGTATCGCTGATTTTTTGAAAATCGTCCAATTGTCTATCGTCTTGATGGGTGGCTAATGCTTTTGCCAAGCTTGGTTCGTAACCTGTTAAGGACAATTCAGGAAAAATAATAATATTTGCGCTACTGGAGACAGC
>JAYUQN010000295.1:0-5063 GCA_043756725.1 Saprospiraceae bacterium | reverse complement strand
ATACGCTCATTGGGCGAGCTGAAAAAATACGAGAATTGGGCGCTAAAGCCTCTAAAAAATTGCCTAAAGATATGATTGACAATGATGTTGAATACCTTGTTGAAAACACAGACCTGTAGTTGCGAATTTATTCGCAACCCTACGTAAAAATCAAAAACTCGAAACAATTGCTCCCTAAAACGGTTATCTTTGCAGCAAATTTTTTAATACACATGAAAGAATTACAAGCCCTCAATAAATATTTCGCTCGCTATAAATGGCATCTACTTGGCGGTATCGCTTTTGTTACGATTTCTAATTATTTCCGCGTTTTGCAGCCGCAAATGTTGCGTCACGCCCTTGATTTGGTGGTGGACAATATCGGTTTGTATAAAATGACAGAAGGTTTTGAAAGTCAAAAAGCACTGTATGGCATATTGAGCAAAAGTCTTATGTTTTTTGGCGTTATCGTCTTGATTTTAGCCGCTTTGATGGGGCTTTTTATGTATTTTATGCGGCAAACCATCATCGTTATGAGCCGTTTGATTGAATACGATTTGCGAAAAAGCGTATATGACCACTACCAATCATTAGATTTAGCTTTTTATAAACGCAACAATACGGGCGATTTAATGAGTCGCATCACCGAAGATGTCAATAAAGTGCGGAATTATCTCGGACCCACTATTTTATATGGCGTCAATTTAGTATCCCTTTTCGCATTGACCATCTACTCGATGGTGAGTGTTAGCCCTATTTTGACGTTTTATACGCTGATTCCTCTACCGCTTTTGGCACTTTCCATTTACTACGTGAGTATGCAAATACATAAGCGCAGTGAAAAAATACAGCAACAGTTGGCGACGCTTAATTCCTCTGCGCAAGAGGCGTATTCTGGAATTCGAGTGGTGAAAAGTTATGTGCGTGAAAAGCCTATTGTGCAACATTTTGCCGACCAAAGCGAAGTTTATAAATCTAAAGCCTTGAGCTTAGCGCGCATTGACAATGCCTTTTTTCCACTTATGCTTTTGTTGATTGGCGCAAGCACCATTATTACTGTCTATGTGGGCGGTTTACAAGTGGTGGCAGGTAATATTACACCGGGCAATATTGCAGAGTTTGTAATTTATGTCAATATGCTCACTTGGCCCGTCACCTCCATCGGCTGGATAGCCTCTCTCACACAACAAGCGGCGGCGTCGATGAAACGCATCAATGAATTTTTGAAAACACAACCGACCATACAAAACAATGAAAACTTTTCAATTAAACAAACAATACACGGAGACGTTGGTTTTGACAATGTAACCTTTATTTATCCCGATACAGGTATAAAAGCTTTGAAAAATGTCAGTTTCACAGTAAAAAAAGGTGAAAAATTGGCAATCATTGGGCGCACAGGCAGCGGTAAAACGTCGATTGCTGATTTATTAGTCAGAATGTATGATGCTACTGAGGGGGGTATAAAAATAGATGGACAGGATATAAAAACCTTTAATTTGAATGTTTTACGCCAACGCATAGGCTATGTGCCACAAGACGTTTTCTTGTTTTCAGATACTGTTTCAGACAATATTGCTTTCGGTAAAAAAGGTGTTTCACAAGCAGAAATAGAACAATTTGCCAAATATGCGGCTGTTTATGACGACATAAAAGGATTGAGCGAAGGGTTTGATACCATCGTCGGTGAGCGGGGCGTTATGTTATCGGGCGGTCAAAAGCAACGCATTTCAATAGCAAGAGCCTTGATAAAACAGCCCGATATTGTGATACTCGATGATTGCCTTTCAGCCGTAGATACCACGACCGAGCAAACCATTTTGGGCTACCTTAATAATGCTTTGGCTGAAAAAACAGCTATCATTATTACGCATCGCATTTATTCATCCTTACAATTTGATAAAATCATTGTTTTGGATAATGGTGAAATTATTGAACAAGGGACGCATGAAAGTCTGTTGCACAATAAAGGTTATTATTTTGAAATTTTTGAAAATCAGAAGATGCAGGAGGAAACAACCTATTGATTTTTCAAAATTAATGCTTAAATTTGTTGAAAATTTTCATCATCTCAAATTTATTAGAATGTCAGTTTTAGAGTTAAAAAGTGAAATTCTTGAAAAAATAGCGTCCATTGATTCAGAGGAAGTATTACTGAAAATTTTTGACTCATTAAATGGCGTAGTTGAAGAAGAAGACTTGTGGGCATCAGTGTCAGCACAGCAGAATGAAAGATTGAATAAAATTCTTGAAAATAGTGCAAATCGAGATGATTTAATGACTCATGAGGAAGCTCGAAAAAGACATGCTAAATGGTTAAGTTAGTAAAATGGAATGGCGTGGTTTAAAATAGCTATCAATACACGTTTGGTTTTTCAATTTTAATACTTAAATTCGTTTAAAATTTATTCATCACCATAAATTTATTCAAGATGTCAGTTTTAGAATTAAAAAGTGAAATAATTGAAATGTTAGACTATCTTCATACCGAAGAAGCGCTTTCAAAAATTCTTGAATCTACAAGAGAAGCTGTTGAAGAAGAAGACTTATGGACTTTACTTTCAGTAGAACAAATAGATAGATTAAAGGCTTCAATTGAAAGAAGTAAACATAAAGAAAATCTATTGAACCATGACGATGTTAAAAAAACACATGCACAATGGTTAAGTTAATACGATGGGAAGCCAAAGCAAACGAAACTTTTAAAGAAATAGCTTTTTATCTGCAAGATGAATATTCACATAAAGTGGCTATGAAGTTTGCTGATACAGTATATGAGAAATTAGATTTATTAATCTTATACCCTGAAATAGGTCGCCCTTCTCTAATTGACCCCGATGTTCGGTTCGTTAAAATTGGTAAAAACCATCTAATGTTTTATAGTTGTGATGGCTATGAACTCATAATTATTGATTTTTTCAACACACGCCAAGACCCCAATAAGCGAAAATACTGAGGGGGTAAAAATTTTCGTTGAAATAGCAGTCAACACCCGTTTGACTTTTCTAAATTTTTACTTAAATTTGTTAAAATTTTCATCATCCTTAAAAATTTATTAAGATGCCAGTTTTAGAATTAAAAGGTGAATTACATGAAATAATAGACGCGATTGAATCAGAGAAAGTATTACTGAAAATTCTAAAAACTGCTAAAAAAGTAACGGAAGAAGGTTTGAGAGCATCTACTCCTACTGAAATAACCATCGTCCAACAACGGTTACATAATAAATATGTGGTAAATGGGACTTGGGATAAAATGGATGAAGAAGCACGTGAAGATGCTACTCATGCTGAAATCATGCTATATGCAAAGGAACAACCTGATTATTACCTCTATACTGTTGAACAAACAAAGGCACATCGAGCGAAACTGAAACAACAATTGACTGCTAAAATCGCCAATCATGCAAACCATTGAGACACGAAAGTTTCAGAAAAAATTGGCAAAAATTCCCGCACAAGACCAATTAGCTGTTATTGATGCGCTTGATACTATTGAGGACGCTACTACCTTCGCTGATATTACAAATCTAAAAGCCTTACAAGGTTATAAAAATTATTTTCGCTTATGCGTTGGCAATTGGCGAGTTGGTTTATTTTGGACAGGCACTGCTTTTATCGTTGAAGATATCGGCAAACGTGGTGACTTTTACAACTACTATCCATAATATTTTTTTCAACACACGCCAAGACCCCAATAAGCGAAAATACTGAGGGGGTAAAATTTCCATTGAAAATAGCAGTCAACACCCGTTTTTTATTGAAAAATAAATTGGAAGGCATAGGTTGGTACACTTATGAAGTCTTGCAACGCCTTGTTGAAAAGCATCCTGATGATGAATTTATTTTTTTCTTCGATAGACCCTATCATCCCGATTTTGTTTTTGGTAAAAATGTTACGCCTGTTGTCTTGTTCCCACAAGCACGACATCCTTTATTGTTTATTTGGTGGTTTGAGTGGTCAGTAGCTCGAGCATTGAAACGCTATAAAGTTGATGTATTCTTTTCACCTGATAATTTTTTATGCCTCAATACGGCTGTGCCAACGTTGCTTGTGGTGCATGATATGGCGTATAAACATTTCAGCGATAATGATAAATGGGTAAATCGGCTGTATTATCGTTTTTTTATGCCTCGATTTTTGAAAAAAGCGGCGCATATCGTTACGGTTTCTCATTTTGTAGCGGCGGATTTATCCGTTGAGCTGGGTGCGTCGGCGGATAAATCCGCCGCTACGAGTTCGGATAAATCCGAAGCTACGAGTTCGGATAAATCCGAAGCTACGAGTTCGGATAAATCCGAAGCTACAGGGGTTTCAGTGGCTTATAATGGTTGTCGAAAAGAATTTACCCCCCTCAGTAGGGAAGCTCAAATTGAGGTAAAACAACAATATACACAGAGGGATGATTTTTTCCTTTTTGTAGGAGCTGTGCATCCTCGAAAAAATGTGCATAGGCTGATAGCGGCTTTTGATATGTTTAAACAACAGGCTTTTTCACCTTTGAAACTCGTGATATGTGGGCGTTTTGCTTGGCAGACAGGTTTGGTTAAAACCGCTTTTGATAAGGCGATACATAAAAAAGATATTATTTTCACAGGCTATGTGCCTGATGAAGACGTGCCGAAACTAACAGCATCGGCATTTGCGGTGGTCTATACCTCTCTTTTTGAAGGCTTTGGCTTACCTATTTTAGAAGCCATGAATTGCGATGTGCCCGTTATAACATCCAATGTTTCATCTATGCCCGAAGTAGCAGGGGATGCGGCTTTGTTAGTGAATCCAGAATCTGTTTCAGAAATAGCTGAGGCGATGCAGGCACTTGTAGAAAATTTTAAGTTGCGACAAGGCTTGATTGACAGAGGACGACTACAACGCCAAAAATTCAGTTGGGATAAAACAGCAGCTATCATTTATCAAAATCTTGTAATTACTTAGCCGTATGATGGACTTCAGTCCGTCCCGATTTCCTCGGGATGTGCCATAAATATCTAAGTAATTGTGATAATTTTATTTGAAAAATAGGACACACTGTATTTCTATGAGATTTAAACATTGACGGACTGAAGTCCGTCATACGGCTAAGT
>JAYUQN010000294.1:0-5068 GCA_043756725.1 Saprospiraceae bacterium | reverse complement strand
TTTGTGGTACAAGAAGTTATAACTTGTTGATTATCAACATTTAGGAAATTTTAAAAATTTCCTAAATGTGCGCTTGTACCACAAAGTAGATAATTCCGTTAAATTTTAAGCATAAACTTAAAACCGTGCTGAAACACCGCCCAATATATTCATCCCAAAAGTAGGATAATTATACCAACGTTCCCGTTTCAAATTCAATAGATTGTTGACATCGAAGAAGACACCGACGTTTTTTGTAAAAAACAACTCGCCGCCCAAGCTCAAATCGAAAAGACCGTTGAGTTTATCAGGCTGTTTGGCTTTGTTGATGAAATTGACGCCATTCTGAACAAATAAGCCCGCTTTGATGCTCGCCATTGTATTTGACTTTGGGTCATTGATGATGGTGTATTTTGCTCCTACATTTATGTCCAAAGAAGGTAAACCCCACGCTGCCAGTTCACGTGTTTTTTTATAGACGTTTTGACTGACTGTTGCGGTCAATTCCATATCTTTTATAGGATGCAGCGTAATGGCACCTCTTATGTTGAAAATACCCACTGTGTCGTATATAACTCTGAAACGGCGGCGCAAATCGGTTGTATCGGAAAGGAATAAAGCCAAATTTTTATTATTGCTATACCCTGCTTGTGCCGAATAATCGAAACCACTTAAGCTGCCTTTGATACCGCCATAATATTCCATGACGTCGGTATTTTCAATTTTTTGTCGGTTATACAAAAACGGATTATAATTGGTGAGATTGCGGTAAGTGTTTTTAGTGAAATCGCCACGCCAGCCCGCATAGATACCGAGTTTGTTACCCGCAAGATTCAAATTGGCTTCAATATCAGGCTTTGGGTAAAAAACGTCTTCATGTGAAATTAAGTTTGCACCCAATTTGACGCTGTACACATCGCCTTTAAAAGTGAAACTGGGTTGCACATAAAAATTATTCAAGGTTTGCGATTTACCCGCATCGGTGGTATCGTATTTTGTGAACTCTGTTCGCAACACAATACTGAGGGGGTGCTTTTCCACAAACCATTTTGTGGCTTCCAATTTGACGTTAAAATCCGTCTCTTTGCTTGTGAAAAAATCACGGAAATTGAAAAAACTGACGGTCGCCGCATAATTAAAATCAGCCACAGTGCGCACCGAGTTATAGGCTTTCACCGTTGCCCCAAATGTGCTAAATGATTGTTTCACAGCATCCCGATTGAAGGATGTATCACGGACTTGATTGTAACCATAATAGTGATACACATCATTGTTGTAAGACAATTTACCGTCCACAGCAATACCCGCATTGGCAAAAAACGTCCCTGTCAAGTCGGCACCTGTTTTTGAAAACCGTTGATTTTCAAGTTTTTTATCCTCAGCCGAATGGTGTTTCACATTCAAACCTACCAAATATTGTTTGGGATTGCCATAGCGATACGCCAACTCACCATAAGGCGAATTTGGAAACCCATAACCGAGCTTTGCATAGCCGTTATACTGAGGGGGTATCTTTTCAGTAGCAATGCCAACAGGACGCAAACGGGGCGGCTGATAGTCCACTACCAAAACTTTGTTGGGTACACTATAAGATTGCGCCTTTGTTGTGGTATCAACAGGCGGCAATACGGGGTTTATCTTAATCTTCTCCGATTCCAAGAGCTTTGCATCAAAATTTTTGATAACATCTTGTGATTGGTCGGGCACTTTTTGGGCATAAGCGGTTGAAAAAGTAAAAACCGACAAGAAAAATAGGATATTCTTTGCCTTTCTCATATATGGTGAATGTTTGCTGTTTCGTTAATATTTTTGGTTATACAAAATGAGTGGTTAATTGGTTTAATATATTTCAAAATTGTTGTGTAGTTGCTTTAATTTTTAGAAAAGCCGAGCAGCCCCCTACCCCAAAGGGGAGTACATCGGAAGTAGTCAAGATTTTTGCAAGCTTTTATCAAAATAACTTTGAAAAAGTACCAAATTCTGACTTTCTTCGGATGTACTCCCCTTTGGGGTAGGGGGATGTTTGGGCTTTTTCGAGTGCTAAAATCAGAACTTAACAGCCCGACCCCAAAGGGGAGTACATCGGAAATGAAATTAAAAAAAAAGTAATAATCTTTAATTTCATTTCCGATGTACTCCCCTTTGGGGTAGGGGGCTGAATATTTATCTATTGCCATCATTCTTTTCCAAATCAAGTAAATTACCTGGTTGTGGTTTAGAAATACGGCTTTTTATACTTTCCTTTTTTTCCAAATTAGCCAATTTCTGCTTGGCTTCAGTTGTTATTTCAGGAAATTCTTTCACCCCATCAATAACAGATTCTAAAGCAGCGCGGGCACTAAAAAGGTCATTTTTTTCAGCATAAATATCCGCTTGTAAAATGACACATTTGGCAGCCCAGAATGTGAAAGCATTATTTTGAGACGCTTTATCTGCCTTATCAAGCGCCACATCCAAATTGCGTTTTTTATAATCTACAACCGCATCAAGATAACGGGCTTCGGCAGTTTGCTCGTCATTACCACCATTTTTGATGGTTTTTTGAAACGCTTGCTGTGCTTTATCAAACTCATTGCGGTCAAAAGCATTTTTACCGAGATAAAAACCAGCCGTTGCCACTTGTTCTTTCGATGCCAAACCACTGTTCAATACTTTTTGAGCAAATTCTGAAACGGCATCGGGCTTGTTCAATCTATAAGCACTCCGCATGGCTCCGAGTTCCGCTTCAAAGCGTTTATCATCGCTCGTGGCTGCTTTTTCCATTTTAGAATAAAGGTCGAAAGCTTTTGTGAAATCCTTTTTAAAGTTGTAGGCAATCAAAGCCCCTTTTTCAACAGCTTTAGCATAAAATTTAGAAGCGCCTTTTAAAACCACCGCTTCATAATCCGTCAAAGCTTCATCATATTCTTTAAGGGCTGCGTAAGATTCCGCACGATTGTAATACGCTTCAATGGAATTCGGAGAATTCGGGTATTTACTCAAATAGGTTGTAAAATTAGCAATCGCTCTTTGATAATTCCCTTGTTCAAACTGAATTTCTGCGGAACGATAGCTAATGCTATCCTTTGCCATATTGTCAATATTGTAGCCAGGTATGGTTTGTAAAAAAGCAAAATATTCATCTGGCTTACCCAAATCATTCACATATATATCTTGCAAACGTTCCAAAGCCGCTTTTGCATCGGCTGGACTTGGATTACTATAAAAAACCTGCTTATAATACGAAATAGCAGCGTCATTGTTACCTTTATTTTGCGCAATCAAACCCAATCGCAACAAAGCTTGCGACACCAAATCCGTACGGCTTTTAAAATTCGTCACCAACTGCATAAAAGTAGATTGTGCCTTGTCCAATTGATTGAGGTTTTGGTATGTAGCACCCATTTCAAAGAGAGAAGCTGCTGAAAATTCAGAGTTTGGATATTCTTTCACCAAGCGCTCCAAAGCAATCAATTTTTCAACATTATTGCCTTTCAAGCCTTGAATAACACCTTTTTGATACAAAGCATAGATAAAACCTGAATATTTTTTGTTGATGGCTTCATCATAAAATCGCATCGCATCATCATATTTGTTGCGCTTGAAATAGCTGTCGCCCAAACGCAAGGTGGCATCACCCAACACTTGATTTTTGATATTATCGTTCGTAATTAAATTATACTCCCGTTTGATACCATTCACACACTCTTGGAAATAGGTCAAAGCCTGTTGATAATTTTTTTGTTTCAAAAAATTATAGCCTTGAATATAATTTGCCATGTGGATAGACGATTCAGAAGGCAAAACGGTCAATGTTTTTGATACCGCTAAAAAATTGCCCATATACCGTTGGCTGCTCGCATAATCTTTAAGTTGGTGAAAAATGTCCCCCAACCAATAATTTGCTGTTGCTTTGGCATTGGCATCTGGTGCGTCTTGCAAAGAGCGTTCAAGAAAAATTTTAGCATTGTTCAAATCACCTGCTTCATAATATTGCATAGCACGATAGAGCGTCGCTTTTTGATAAGATTCTCGCAACTGCGGCGTTCTATTGGCTGAGTTAGAAATCACTTTCACCGCTTCATCATAATCTCTCGTTTTCAGCAACACATCACCCAACAAGGCTTGCGCTTCATTGTAATATTTGCTGCCTTGTGGAATAGAGCCTAAAGCATCTGCCGCCTCTTGCGTTTGCTTCAATTCATACGTCAATTTGCCATAATTCCATTTAGATTCCTCTTGTACTGAGGGGTCAAAATTCATACGGGAAGCGGTTGCAAAAGCATTTTTGGCGCGCACTCTATCGCCCAAACGCAGGTAGGCATCGCCCAAAAGATACATACCATGTTGCCCCAATTTGGTATTAGTACGGTTCAGATTTTCAAGGTTTTGAGCGGCATCTTTAAAATGCCCATTGCGATGTTGACTAAAACCTAATTGGTAAAAATCATCTTCTCGCATAGCATTGTTCCCATTAGCTCCTTCTGCCAAGTATTTTTCAGCTTCTACATAATTCTTTCTTTCAAAATAAGCTTGCCCTATCAATTGGTTGATAGCCTTCGCATTTTTCACCTTAGGGTCTTCCAATGCTTGCAAACCTGCCTGCAACACCTTATTATAGTCTCGTTGCGCAGCATATATTTGCACTAAATTATAAGGCACGTGAGCCGCATATTGTTTTGAATTTTGTACGCGTTGAAAACTCCGCGCTGCATCATCTAAATTATTTTCAAAAAAAGCAGTCATACCATAATAATAATTGGTTTCATTATAGTATTTGAAATTTTGATTGTCTTTTATCTTTGAAAACAAGCCTTTAGCCTCTTTAAATTTTTTCGTCACAAAATAGGAATAGCCTTTTTTGAAATACAATTCATCGCGTTGAGCAGGCGCCAAATCAGAGGGTTCCAATATATCATAAAACTCAAACGCCTTTTCGGGTTTGTTGAGATTGAAATAATAGTCGCCCATTTCAATAGAAGCTTGTGCCGCCAAAGGGTCGGGTATATATGTGCGGATATAATCGAGCATCAATTGCTCGCCATTGGGTTGCCCCGAGCGTACGGCAGCTTTAGCATAATGCAACTCAGCCTTACCCCTCAGTAATCGA
>JAYUQN010000293.1:0-5074 GCA_043756725.1 Saprospiraceae bacterium | reverse complement strand
TAGGACGATTCACTAAGGGACCTGTAATTAAATGTTGTTTGCCAATCCATCCTGGATTGCCTGTATAACTATTGGCATTATCCCGTTGTTCATACGACCAGATGAAATTGGTGTTACTAGGACCATGCGTCTCCAAAAACTTAGCACCCCGATGTTTTACCCACGATTTGTTGGGATAATAGATGTTTTCAGTCAATTTATTGGGTCCATCTGGGATTGTGAAAGGGGTGGTTGCAAAAGCAACAGGGTCAGCGGTTGCTACAAAACCCGTTCTCTCTACGCGCCCCAGAGCATCGTATTGGGTCGCCAAATGCTGGTCGGCGAAGTTTCTATAATTGCCATCCTGCATATTAGGGTCTTGGGTGAGGGTCAAAAGGTCACGATTGTCGTAATAAAATTTATAAGAACCCGTCGTACCCGGTATCTTTTTTTGGCTCAATCGGTTTTGATTGTCGTATTTGTACCAAAATATAAGGTGTTCTGTAACAGTACCTGTATATTGATCCATCGAACCGGGCGGCAACACAGCCACCAACTGACCATAATCGTTATAAACATTGTAAGTATCTACATTTTGAGTACCTAAAAACTTTCGTGTTAAAATAGCCCTTCCTAATTTATCTTTAAAAATACACGTTAGTTTAGCATTTTCATCTGTCATAATGGTTTTATACAACGTATTGGCAGCATAAAAATCCGAAGTATTAATGAAAGATACCCCCCCGTTATTGATAGGTGTTGGACCCACAGTTGGCGTAAAATTACCATTCATCGGCAGTGAGAATATCAAGCCTAAAGTTGAGTTAAATTGTTTATAAGACATAGAGTTTATATCGGCAGCACTTTGTCCCACATTCCAAATTCTGAAATTGCTCATTTGCCCTTGAAAATAGCCCAAATCATTAGAATAACCTATCCAAAACTCTGTCTGCCAAGTAAAATCAGAGTGGTCATAGCTTGAAGAAGGCGTAACAAGACTTCCATCAATATAAATATTTTGACCTACTCCTGTTTTGACCACAAGTGCAATATGGTGCCATTGATTGTCATTCAAAACTACTCCTGTACTCCATGAGTTACCTTGCCAAACCCTAACATTTAAAATACCATTTTGCAAGTAAAGGTGTCTATCATGTCCATCAGAGCCTTGCGTTCCCGATGCAGCACAGAAAATACCTGTATTAGGATTTGCTGTTTTCATGAAAAAGTCAACCGTAAAGTTTTGTTCAGGAATATCTTGCACAACTCTCAAGCTGTTTGACCCAGAGAACGATGCAACCGCAGAAGCGGGTGCATTATTAAAACTTCGCACTTGGTCAATATCTGTGTTTGTACTGTATTGAGTTGATACAATCGAATTATCGACATTGGTTTGTTGTTTAGGGCGACTAAGAGGATTGTCATCGTATGTCATAAAAGCGAAAGGTGTTCCTCCCAAAGCTGTTTCGTATCCTAAACTGCTGTTTTCAAAAGGAAGATATGTCTTATCTTTTCTACCCAAAGCATCATAAGTCAAATTGTTTTTTTGATGCAGTAAAGAAGGTGTATAGGTCTCTTTGACGGTGCTCAAAGGTCGCCCTAAACCATCTAAATATTGCTTACTACTGAGGGGGGTCGTATTAGTCGCATTGACAAACATGGTACTCATGCTGACATAACTGGGAATAGTTGGACTGGTGGCTTTGTAATAATAGTAGTCATAAGTTGTGGTCGCTTGCACGTCTGTACCATCGGTTTTCATGCGGTCTTTTATAATTTGCAAACGCATTAAAGGGTCATAAGTGAAAGTTTTGACCAATCTGTTTTCATCCGTGTATTTGCTCAATAGTTTTGTATTGGGTACATACTCATAATCCCAAGTCAAGCCTGTTGTTGTACCCAAAAATTCTTTTTTAGATACCAAACGGTTAGTTGCGTTGTAGGAATATTTTTCAGAAACAATCCAGCCATCGGTCAGATACAATTCGGGCTTACCGTAAGTCATATTATACTTTGTGATGGTTGCCTTGAGTTGCCATTTAGATTCTGCATAAGTTGTATTATCGTGTGGCGTTTCATAAGCGTAGGATTTATAAATATAAATAGGGTTTGTTCCTATGGTAGTAGTTGGAGCACCCACAGCATCAAAAAAGCTAAATTGCATTCTTTGACCACCTGTTGTAATAGTCGTTGTTCCTGTTTTTACAGTTGTTTTTGTTTCAATGGGTGTGGCAATAATATTGCGTGATTTTAAATTTGTCACCAAATCGGCTGTAATAAGCACCACATTGGCAGGTGATGTTGTTGCCAATTCCCCCCCTACAAAATCATGCACATATTTGATAGACGTTTCATATTCTTTGCCTTCACTGTTGATGACTCTTGTCCCTGTTGACATCAAATGGCGATTGCTGACATCATACTTATAGGTTGTGGTGGTTGAAACATTGTCTAAAACCTCAGTTTTGGATTGAAGGCGATAATTTCCATAAATGCCTAAATAAGATGAGACTTTATAAAGGGCAGGCATGACATCAATTGGACCGTTCCCGCCATTGATGCAATTCGCAGTATTATCGGCAAAAAAAGGTATAAGTTCGCCCAAATAATAAATTTTATAAAACGTTTCTCCAATTACGGGTTGCCCAAACGGTATGCCCGTGTAGGTTGAAGAGGCGACGGCTGTACCTGCTTGGTTCAATTGTGTGCTTGTACTGAGCTGACCATTTGAAAAATTAGGCATTCTTGGGAGAATAGGATAGGACTCATTGCTCGATGAATAACTTTCACCCGGGTTATTAAATTCCTTATCCGCTTTATAAACATAGACTGTTTTACCGATACTGCCCGTTACTTTTTCTTCTACACGCTTATAGCCAATGTGATAACCTTGATAATTAGACATAGGAGTTACACTGCCTGACCAAAACATAACGCCATCAAGGTGTACGTTACTAATGTAGTGTCCATATTTGGGTACATTGAATAAAAACCCACTTGAACTTGTCGAGCCTTGGGCATCTACATAAGTATAGGTTTTTGAATTACTGACTTGTGTCACATGGTCGTAGTTCGTTACTTGTTGTACCCGCAATCCACCCACGGCTCTTGTGGTTAGTACAGTTTGCGATACATTCTTATTTAATTCAAACACACATAAATTGGCATTGCTAATATTGATTGTAACCCGATACCGTTTAGTGGGGTCAAAATTGAAAATATTGCTTAATGGCGTTGGTGGGGTAGTTGTTGGTGCGCTTAAAGGTATTGTGGCAACCGTTAATAAGGTTGTTTCATCAATAAATTGAATAGTACCAGATGGTGCACTTGCCGAACAAGTCCCCAAAGTATAAGTATTGCCAAAAGTAATTTTATAAGTAAAGTTTGCAATAGGGTCTGTCAAAGATGCCCAACATCTTTCAGCAGCAAGAGGTACAGAACAGTCCGAAGAACCATAACCTGCATTTAAAATAAAAACGAGATTACTGGACATGGTTGTTTCTAAGGCAGTGTGTTTATTTGCCTCCAATGTGAAATCTGTATAACCACCTGTTGGAAAATTAATGCGTTTCAGAGAGCCATGTTTCATTGTTGTTTCATTGCTTTCTCTATTGGCTAGTCCAGATTGTTTAAAGGTAGTACCTGCATCATTGAAGACCTTTGTCGGTGGTGCTAATAAATTCAAATTGTCATTGGCTATTGCCCCATTGTAATAACCCCAATGGTCAATTTGCTTGGACATGGGTGTTGGAAAAAAAGTTTCTTTTCCAGCACCCAAATTATTGAGATAGTCAAAACTGTAAATTTGGTCATCTACTGTACCTTTTTGCTTTTTAACCCGCAACAAACGCAAACGACTGTTGGTGGCAGCTGATGTCCTTGTTACAGCAGCCCCATCATAAATATAATCGTATTCTAATATATGATTGATGGTGTAAGTACCACTCACAATTTGGATTTGGTCTAAGCGTTTGGCTTCTTCCCCTGCGACACCGCCATATTCACTTGCCCTTATACCACTATAAAGTCTGACAGGTAAATCTTGTCTAACGGTAGTGGCAATAAAATTAATGGTTTGAGTGCCACTACTGTTAGTGATACTTGAAAGCCGCCAACCTTGTTGTATAACTGTTGTTGTAGGAAAACCATTGCATTGATTCACTAAATTTGTCCCCGTTGCACAGCCCGAAATGACGAGAAACTCCCGACAATAGTTCGGTTGTTTATGTTCATAATCTTCTGGAATGTAGGTCAAATTTATAGCATCTTTAGAATCGTGGGATTCTACTTTTACCAAATACCAAGAAGTGGTTGTAAATTGTTGATTTGTATAATCACCACTCCTTTCAACAATTGGAGAATTGGTAAGTCCTTGTACTCTACCAAAATGATAGCGTGTACCATCTTCTGTTGTGACCACAAAACCTTTGAACTCAAAGTTTTCAAGAATAGGGACAACAAGCCAGTCTCTTTTTTCTACAAACCGACAAATTTTGTCTTTATCAAAATAAAACTTACCAGAATTGCCATTAAAATTAACGGAAAACACATCAGGTTCTGTATCTCGGTCTCCTTTTAATGCGTCAACTGTGTTTTGAGTGTTAGTCGGATAGGCGAAATTGAGTGTACTTCCAGAGTGATAATAACCGAATTTGCTGATATTATCATCTGCAACGCCTTGCACAACACGGGTAATCATCCCACCTGCTTGGAGTGACCAGCCCAAACCGCACCAACTGGCATTTTCAGTAACTTTGATACCGCCTGTGTGGTAAGAAAGAGAAACAGGCATAGAAAGCGACCCTTCATCTACGCTGCCAATGGGAACAGAAGGCGAGGCTGTGCCAGTAAAATAACTGACAGGTATATCCCCATATTTGCCCAAAGAAGCAGCATTCGGTGCGGGTGTTAAGGTTGGTTTAAGATTTTGTGCCTTTGTCATTAAAGGCAAAAGCACAATACTAATAAGGGTACAAGCAATTTTTAAGACATAAAATGGCTTGTAGGCTTGTTTTGGGTTAAAATCTTCATAAAGATACGATTTTTAAAGTGTTTTCAATAAAGTTCAAAGTATTATTTTTCGGTTTTTATTTTT
>JAYUQN010000292.1:0-5090 GCA_043756725.1 Saprospiraceae bacterium | reverse complement strand
AATACCGAATTCGGTTTCATCCATAAGGCGACGCAATTTGGCATAATCCGTTTTACAGCCCCGTCTTGTTGAAACTTCTATAATGATAGGGACAGTCATATTGTCGTTATCTTGTAAAATTAAATCTGGGCATTTGCTTTCGGGATTGCCAGGGTCAATATCCGTTTCAGGCAAAGGCTCATAAGGAATAACGCCACTTTGATAAAGTTTTTCCAATCCAAAAACCAATTTTTTAATGGCTCTTTGGTGGTTAATTGTGGCAAGATGACCCATTTCTATTTCTGCAACCATGATTTAAATATTTTTTACAAATATAGACGATTTTCAGTAAAAAACAAAGGTTTTTACTGAGGGGCAAAATAAATCTACTTGTCGCGCAATTCTCTACGCAATATTTTACCCACATTTGTTTTAGGCAACTCTGTGCGAAATTCTACGTGTTTGGGTACTTTATAACTGGTCAAATTTTTACGGCAATGTTCTATGATGTCGCTTTCTGTCAAGGATTCATCTTTTTTTACGACAACGACTTTCACAACTTCTCCCGATTTTTCATCTTTCACACCCACGCAAGCCGCTTCCAGCACTTTTGGGTGCATCATTAAGACATCTTCAATTTCATTGGGATAGACGTTGAAACCCGATACCAAAATCATATCTTTTTTTCTATCCACTATTTTGAAATAGCCATCTTCATCCATTGAGCCAATATCGCCTGTGCACATCCAACCGTCTTTTATGACTTCGGCTGTGGCTTCGGGGCGGTTGTAGTAGCCCAACATGACTTGGGGTCCTTTGATTTGAATTTCACCGATTTCTCCAACAGGCAACACGGCTCCTTCTTCGCTTATAATGCGCATTTCTGTGGAGGGCAGAGGCATACCAATGGAGCCAATTTTACCAGAGCCATCTAAAGGGTTGCAACTGGCGCAAGGCGAGGTTTCGGTCATACCAAAGCCTTCTGCCAAAGGCGTGTTTGTTACTTCTTTCCATTTTTCTGAAACGGCGCGTTGCATTGCCATGCCCCCACCCAAGCCAAATTTCAAGCGGCTGTGGTCAAGGGCTACGAAATCGGGATGATTGAGTAAGGCGTTGAAAAGCGTATTGATGCCAATGAAAGCGGATGGACGATATTTTTTCAACTCCTTTATTACTGAGGGGAGGTCGCGCGGATTGGGAATGAGCACATTGAGCGCACCCATGCTAAACATACCCATGCAATTGACGGTGAAAGCAAAGATATGGTACAAAGGCAGTGGGCAAAAAGCAACTTCTGAGCCATCATCTTTCAACATCACAGCACATTGCGCTTTCATTTGCAGCATATTGGAAACGAGGTTGCGGTTGGTGAGCATGGCGCCTTTTGAAACGCCTGTTGTGCCGCCCGTATATTGCAAAGCCACAACATCATCTGAATTGGATTGAAAAGGTTTTATGCTGAAATTTTTACCTTGTTCTACAGCATATTTAACGGTAACAGTATTGGGAATCGAAAATTTGGGTACCATTTTTTTCAGATGGCGCACAACCAAATTGATAATCCCTCCTTTCAAACCGCCTACCATTTCACCCATACTGGTGACTATGACCGTTTTAATCTCGGTTTCATGTAAAACTTGTTGTAAATTGGCAGCAAAATTTTCAACAATAACAATAGCTTTTGCGCCGCTATCCGTAAATTGATGCCGCATTTCGCGCGGTGTGTAAAGCGGATTGGTATTGACTAAAACGAGACCAGCCCGCAAAGCACCAAATAGAACAATAGGGTATTGTAAAATGTTAGGCATCATGAGCGCAATTTTATCGCCCGGCTCTAAGCCCCGAGAGTGGAGATAGGCGGCAAATTGCTTGGAATAGCGGTCAATTTCATCATAGCTCATTTCTTTACCCAAGCAGGTAAAAGCCATTTTATAACGGTACTTATCGAAAGTTTCATCCAATATAGCCAATAGGTTTGGATAAGCGTTAGAGTCAATATTGGCAGGCATATTGGCTGGATAATTTTTGAGCCAGGGACGAGATTCAGTGAGCGACATAATTTGGTTGATATTTTATTAAGTTTTTACAATAAATTGCCATAAGGAATGACAAAAGAATAATATTTGGAAATATGATTTAAAGCCACAATATCTTATTTTTTTATGAATCCAATAAGAGAAAATAAAAATAAATTGATTTTAAATAAAAAAATTAAGCAAAAACAAATAAAAATGCCGTATTTTGAATCTTTTATAAAGAATGCCCATATAATAAAAAGCATTGTCAAAAAAAAGATTTAACTTTTTAATTGAAAGTATTATATTTGTCCGTTTATTAGACGGCATTAAATTTTGTGTGAGGCGTTTAGCTTTTTTATGATAGAAATGTTTAAACCGTTTTCAATTCAATATCAATGTGTTAAACGCTTTTAATAACAACCAACTCATTTTTTTAGACTAATTAGTTACAACTATGAACTTATTGGAAGACGTACAAGCCCTAATTGCAGCCGGAAAAACCGATAAAGCTTTGGCGAACGTACAAAAAGCCCTCGAAAAATCACCTGACGATCTGGACGCAAAACGTGCTGCGGCAACAGTCTTTTATCAGAAAATGGTAGCCGACTATGAGAGCAACAATTCAGACGGATCCATAGCGTGGTATGGCAAATATTATGCCCTTGAACTGCCGGAAGAAGATACGCTTCACGAGCAGTTTAAAACCTATCAACGTCGGATACATCCGGAGTTTCCCCGTATGCAAGAAGCTAATAAGCTCAGCAAATCGGGTAAAAACATGGAGGCATTGGCTATCTATGAGGAGGTCTTAACGACCATCAAAGACCTCAAAGTGGCTTATGTCAATGTCGGTTGGTGTCTCTATCGCCTTTTGGCGGAGTTAGCACCCCAACCAAGTCCAGATGTGGCATTGGTCAATAAATGTTTCAACATTTACAAACGTTTTGAAATTTTAGGTTCAAGCAATTTGCATGCTCAAATGCTGCGAATTGCCCTCTATTTCAAAGAAGTTGAAGGTGTGGAATTATTGGACTTCCTACATGGTTGGAACTTCGACAATTTCCGCGACGAAGATTTTGCACCGTTCAAAACAGGAACAGGAACCATCATTCCGAGCCTTTGTGAACGCGCATACCTCACATATAGCCGCGTTTTGCTTAGCTCTTTGCGTAGCCCCGACGCTTCCATCGTTGAAAGAGCAAGAGGTTATTCAGGAGAGTTTTTGCCTCAATTGGAAGACGTGTTGGAACGCATGCCACGCAATGTGTGGTTGCCTTATGCGCGTACGCTGCTGATGTCGCAATTGGGTAAAACCCAACGGGTACAGATGGAGTTGATTCATATCTTGAAGTTACAAAACAACCAGTTTTGGGCATGGGCTTCATTGGCAGAAAGTTTGGGAATGGAAGGGCGTGATAATGATGCCATAGCGTGTTATTGTAAAGCCTTCTTCTTACCAGCTCAAGGTGAATTGGCTTCTCATGTTCGTGAGTCATTCGCTGCTTTGCTTGTCAAAATGCGTCTTTATAGTGAAGCGCGCACCGAGATAGACCAAGTGCTTAGAAACCGCAAGAAAAAAGAAGCACCTCTTTCAGATTTGATGCAAAGTTGGGAAAAAGAAGAATGGTTCAAATCCGTTCGTTTCGCGCCTAATAATAAAATGTTATATACCCGCCATGCGGGTCGTGCTGACCAATTACTATACGCAGATTTGCCAGATAGCATTGCAGTGGTCACACACGTTGACCAGCAAAGAGGCGTTTTCTTCTATGCTGTTGATAAAAAGATTGGTGGTAAGCACAATATCAAAGGCATTTTTATGAAAGTAAAAGTCGGTGATATTTTGGCTATCAAAATCCGCGAAGCTGAAACTGAAATGGGTAAGGCTTGGAAAGTAGTAGGGGGTCGTTTTGAAAAAGATAAGTTTCCAAAAGATATTTGTCAACTCCTTCACGAAACCATTCAAATCCCTTACGGACGCGATTTTGGTTTCATGAAACCCAGCAATATTTATGTTGGAGCCGACCTTGTAAAAGGCTATCGCTTATATGACGGTCAGAAAATAAAAGGCTTGGCTTTGCTTTCCTACAATAAAGCAAAAGCTGAATGGGCTTGGAAAATGATTGCCGTTGTCGGTGAAGATTAAAATTGTTTCTCGATAATTAAAAAAATCCGGTAGCTCTTAAGAGTTATCGGATTTTTTGTTTATTTATTTAAAACTCTATATAAAATATTTGCTCACAGAGTTACACAGAGGTTTCACAGAGTTAGATACTTATGATACGCTTTTTTTCATCTAACTCTGTGAAACCTCCGTGTAACTCTGTGAGCAAATTCTTTATATAGGGTTTCAAATATTTTATTGAATATTTCGTCCAAATTTACAAATAAAATCAAACTCCTCTTCTGTTACAGGCTGAACCGAAAGCCGACTCAATTTGAGCAAAGCCATGTTCTGCAATTCGGGTATTTCCTTGATTTTACTGAGGGGTAGCTCCGTCCTAAATTCTTCAACCAATTCTACATCCACAGCCACCCACGCAGGTAGTTCCGTTGTTGGGTCTTGATATTGTTCTCGCACCACCCGCGACAAAGCAATGATAGCAGGTTTGGTCACACTGCGGTAAAATAGGCAAATATCGCCCATTTTCATAAGCCGCAGATTGTTGCGAGCCGTATAATTGCGAACGCCATACCATGTGGTTACTTTTTCGTTTCTAAAATCTTCTAAAGAAAACGACTCAGGTTCAGATTTAATTAGCCAATATGCCATATAATGATGTATGATGTATGATGTATGATGAAACTTTTTTTTCATTTTAACTAAAAATACTGAGGGGGGTTGGCACGATTCTTAATAAAAAAGGTTAAATAATTCTACTTTGGCACTCTGGAAAAGCCTTAGCAACCCCCTGCCCCTAAAGGGGAGTACATTGCGAAGTAGTTCAAAAAGTGCGTTTTTTCAGAATTGTTTTTATGAAAAAAGTTCAAAAATTCAAACTCCTTCGCAATGTACTCCCCTTTAGGGGCAGGGGGTTGCTAAGGCTTTTCCAGAGTGCCAAAGTAGAAATAATAAAGTAGATAAAATTTATC
>JAYUQN010000291.1:0-5092 GCA_043756725.1 Saprospiraceae bacterium | reverse complement strand
GATATTGCGCCTCGCCCAAGTTCTTTTATAAGCACAGAAGCATAAGGTATAAAGGTATATGATTGCGCTTCTTTAATTTTACCTTTCAATATATAGTGGCAGTCGCCTTGTGCAGACGCCGATACAAAGCCCCAAAGGACTAAGCAGAACGGCATAATGTGTTTGTTCATGCCTTAAAATTTAGATTTTGATGAAAAGGTAGCTTCGTCTTCAGACGAACCTGTAGCTTCGCCTTTAGGCGAACCCGTTTTGACGGATTTATCCGTCATAGTATAAATATAGCACAGACGGATAAATCCGTCTAAACGAGTTCGGATAAATCCGAAGCTACGGTTTCGGATTTATCCGAAGCTACGAGTACGTTAAATAGTAAAAAAAGGCGGCGGTGCACGAAGGGATTGAAAGAGGTAACTGCGGGAAAGATTAAAAGATTGGTACGTAAAAACACGCTTAGCAAAAACATCTCTGACATTTTTTAATTGAAAAAACAAAAGCGGTGTTTCAAAAGCAGAAAAAGTAAAATCGCAGAGTTGGCACTCATGCGGAATATATTCGTGGTTATGCAGATGTTTTCCACCTGCTCGGGCATCACAAATTTTAACTTCTTCATTGTGATGTTCTAAAAGATGGTGCAACTCTTTTGCACTGAAAGCAAAAAAGATTAAAAGGGCTAAAAATAAGCCTCGAAAATCAATATGTTGTACCCGTTTTTTCAAGAAATAGTATATTTTTCACAAAGTAACAAAGAAAAAAAGGTTTTGATTAAAATCGTTTGTACATTTTTTGTAAAAAATAGCTAAAAAGGTTGAAAAGACCTATTTTTGCACGATTATCAAGAGGTTCCTACTTTTAAGGGTACAAGGATGTGAAATCATTGTATCTTGTAACCACAAACACTGTAATTTAACAAGAGAAAATGAATGGCGACTAAAAATAAAATACTCGGTGATGACCCCCGCAATCCCAAACTCTTAGGTGTATTCCTAATGTTTGTGGCTTCTTATTTATTCATTGCTTGTTTCTCCTATCTTTTTACATGGAAAGACGACCAAGATAAGGTCTGGCAATTTTCCTTTGACCTCATCATGGAAGATATTGAGGTCTCCAATTGGCTTGGTAGATTGGGCGCGGTGGTGTCTCATTTTTTCATGTATTGGCTCTTTGGCGTTCCTTCCTTTTTCATGATTTATTTGATGTTTCAATATGGTATTGGCATCTTAAATGAAGTGCCACTAAGCCGTTTTGGTTTGCGGCTTCGCACGTCCATTATGTGGATGGTGGCTTTGTCTATTTTATTGGGCTTTGTGTTTTTTAGGTCAGATTTTGCGTGGGGCGGCAATTTTGGGCGCTCTATCAGTGCGTGGTTGATGAACTTTGTTGGCGTTTTCGGTATGGTGGTTTTAGTCATATTTTTAATCGCTTTTTTGATCATCTGGACATACAACCCCGATTTGAAAGGTTTGACTTGGAATAATGCATTGACACAACTCAAAGAAGCCATTATGAGCCTTTGGGACGACCGCTACAAAAACAAAAATTTTTCGTCCAAACGTTTTACGCTGATACCCACTGAAAAAACGGGTAAGCGGGATATAATCGCTACATTGGAAGATGAATCTACAAGTTTTGCACCCATGAAAGCTGGGGAGCGCAACGTCATAGAAGAGGCACTTAATATGCCTCCTTCTGTATTAGCACCCTCCGCTAAAACCATCGTTTTAGAAGAAAATGGCTCGCTCGATGACTTTGTTATGGCTACCAATAGCTCTACAGCAAAGCCAAGTCTGAAAGTAGGTGAAACACCTTTAGAAATAGAGGCGACACCACCCCCCTCAGTATCAAGCGATGTTCAGACGGTTTCGGAAGCCCCTATACCTGTTTTAGGTTTACAAGGAGATTTATTTAAAGAAAAAAACAATGGTGATTTATCTACGCCTTATGACCCCACGCTGGATATTTCAGGTTATGAATACCCTGTGCTACCGCTTTTGGATAGTTATGAAGATCAGAAAGTAGAAATAGACCGTGCAGAATTGGAAGCCAATAAAGACCAAATTATTGAAACGCTTTTAAATTATAAAATTGAAATTGTTAAAATAAGGGCAACTATTGGACCCACAGTTACGCTTTATGAAATTGTGCCCGCCGCAGGTGTGCGTATTTCAAGGATAAAAAACTTGGAAGATGATATTGCTTTGAGCCTTGCGGCTTTGGGTATTCGTATCATTGCACCTATACCCGGGCGAGGCACTATTGGTATCGAAGTGCCTAACAAAAGCAAGCAAGTTGTCTCTTTACGCGAAGTTTTGTCAAGCGATAAATTCCGCCGTTCCGATATGGATTTGCCGATTGCTTTGGGAAAAACAATTTCAAACGAAGTATTTGTAGCAGATTTGGCTAAAATGCCCCATTTATTGATAGCAGGTGCAACGGGTCAAGGTAAATCGGTGGGCATTAACACAATCCTCTGTTCGCTTTTGTATAAAAAGCATCCTTCTCAGCTTAAACTTGTTTTGATTGACCCTAAAAAAGTAGAACTTTCACCCTATTCAAAAATAGAAAACCATTTCCTCGCTTATCTGCCCGACCAATTAGAGCCGATAATTACGGACACTTCAAAAGTGGTGCAAACGCTGAATTCTTTGTGTATTGAAATGGATAAGCGGTATGATTTATTGAAAAAAGCACAAGCCAGGAATATTAAAGAATACAATGAAAAGTTTGTTTCTCGCAGGCTTAATCCTGAAAAAGGTCATGGTTTTATGCCTTTTATTGTCTTAGTGATTGATGAATTTGCAGATTTGATTATGACAGCGGGCAAAGAAGTAGAACTACCCATTGGTCGTTTAGCACAATTGGCGCGGGCTGTAGGCATCCATTTAATTATTGCCACGCAACGCCCTTCTGTCAACATCATTACAGGTGTGATAAAAGCCAACTTCCCCGCCCGTTTAGCTTTCAAGGTAACGTCAAAAGTGGATTCCCGCACCATTTTAGATACATCGGGTGCTGAGCAATTGATTGGTAGAGGCGATATGCTTTTAGCAGCCGGTTCCGATATTATCCGTGTACAATGCGCTTTTGTGGATACACCAGAAGTAGAACGGGTTATCAATTTTATCCATGAACAACCCGGCTACGCAACGCCTTTCTTTTTACCTGAGTATCATGTAGAAGGAGCAGAAAATGCGCCGGGAGCCGTAGATTTAAACGATTTGGACGATATGCTCGAAGATGCCGCGCGCCTTGTTGTACAAAATCAACATGGGTCAACCTCTATGATTCAACGGCGTTTAAAATTGGGTTATAATCGGGCAGGACGTATTATGGATCAACTTGAGGCTTTGGGTATCGTTGGACCTAATGAAGGTTCTAAACCCCGTGAGGTGTTGCATCACGATGAAATGGAATTGCTACGGTATTTGAATGAAATTAAGGCGCGGAAATTTGGGGGTTAACAAATACGATTACATGCAAGCAGCCACGAATTTTACGAATTACTGGATTTCACGAATTTAGATGTTGACAAATTTTAAGAATTTTACCTAAAACATAATTTCAGGTAATTGAGTAAATTTGTCAACATCTAAATTCGTGAAATCCAGTAATTCGTAAAATTCGTGGCTCTTTGCACGTAATAGAGTTTTTTAACCTATTTAAATTTTCCTGTTGAAATAAAAGCATAAGCAAAAAGAATAACCGCCACTATCATGCCTATCATAAAAAAATTGTAGCAAAAAGTAAGGTATTTATACTTTTTAGCTAAAACCTTTCCCAGAAAATACAAATCCCTTGTCATTGAACTGTATTGAAAATCAGGGTCTTTAATCATTTCTGTCATACCCCATTGAAAATCTTCCAGACTCATATTGTGAAAATTGCCAAAAAAAAGCAGATTTGAGCGTTTTTCACGTATATCTTCCAAAGTCACTTTACCCGTTGTTATTTTAGGACGTGTTGAAAGTGCTGCAAAAATGATGGAAATTAAACAAACACACAACAATACAACGGTTGGTAAAATCAATTGATGCGAATTTGATAATTGTGGAACAAGCACGGAAACAGTAATAGAAACCATTATTGTATTAATGCTCAACATCAAATTGGCTTTGTGGTCGGCAAGTGCACTGAGGTTGTTGTGTGTGTTATAAGTAGTGCGGTACATAGTTTCCACACCCCGCCCAATATTATAGGTTTTTAACTCTAAGCTGCGTTGTTTAGCAAGGGTTTTCCACTTAGCTTTTTCATCATCATCTTTATTTAACAATTCGATTTCATTGATTGAAAGCCCATAAGTGGGGTCAATCCGCATTTTTTGTTTACGCAATTGCAGAATATTTTTGTTTTTACGCGGGTCAAAAAGCTCCCTTGCTGTATCCGTATGGTATTTATGTCCTGTCATAAAATCCAATTCAAAATTAACCCATTCTTCTTCATTCATGCGCCGATTGTGCGTAATCATGAGTTCCTGCCGCAAGCAGGCATTCCGCATCCAATACGATTTGTCGCCCAAATGACTTAAATCAGCATCACAAATTATTTGCTGCAGTTTAGTAGTAGGTTTTTGAGGTACTTTAGTGGCACGAATACACCCTAAAATATCTTCTAATTTATCTTCCGGATAGTCTAACGTTGAAAGGAAACGCTCAGCATATTCAGCTGAACGGGCTTCATGGTTTTCAGGTCCTTTTTCATACCCGCTATCATGAAACCAAGCGGCAATTTCGAGAACCTCTAACTCTTCAAGAGATAAGCCCTCCATAATACCAATTTGGCGGCAGGCGCGCACAACGTCTTGCGTATGTGTAAAATCGTGATACACATAATCTTTAGGCATTTTTTCTCTAAAAAAACGGGTTATATAGTCTTCTACCGTTTCTGTCATGGATTTTGTAATTATCACTTTATGTGGCGTTTTGGTGTATTAGGATGTTAAAAAATGAGTGCTTTATCGTAACACGGACTTCAGTCCGTAAATAACATGCAAATTTTGGTAAATTATAAACGTTATAAAATTATAGGATAATGTTTTGAAAACCAACAATTTACAAATAAATAACAATTTCACCATAATTTCAATTTTACTTTCTCA
>JAYUQN010000290.1:0-5099 GCA_043756725.1 Saprospiraceae bacterium | reverse complement strand
GTTGTCCCTCCCCCTATATCAATAATCATATTACCAATAGGTTCTTCTACATCCAAGCCAATACCCAAAGCCGCTGCCATAGGTTCATGTATCAAATAGGTTTCCTTAGAATCAACATGATCGGCAGATTCAAAGACAGCGCGTTTTTCCACTTCTGTAATCCCTGAAGGAATACAAATAACCATTTTCATGTGTGTGAAAAAACGACGACGAGCACCCGCCATGCGGATAAAACCCTCAATCATACTTTCCGCAGCTTGAAAATCTGCAATAACACCGTCTTTTAGAGGGCGAATTGTTTTGATATTTTCATGCGTCTTTTCGTGCATTTGCATCGCCTTATGCCCCACAGCTATAGTTTCGCCAGTCTTTCGGTCAATAGCAACGATGGAAGGTTCATCTACGACAATTTGATCGTCTTGTATGATGAGCGTATTGGCAGTGCCAAGGTCAATAGCCAATTCTTGTGTAAAAAAATTGAAAAATCTCATTGAGTTGTTTTTCCCCTGTGTTTCTTTCTTGATAAAATGTATTTTTTATGACGCGCCTCACTTCCCTTCTTCAGTGGCTTTTCTTTGATAATAGTATAAAAAATGATTTTGGGTATGTTGAAAGCGTTAAATTCGCTGCAAAGCAAACAAAAATTTGTCATTAAACGAAACATTTTAGCAAGCAAAATTTTATTCTTTTATGTCTTTTTTTGTCAAAAGGTAAAAATTTTACGGTACTGTGACTTTTGGCGTGATAGACTGTCTAAAAATCAAAAAAATAACTAATGATAAACTGTCACAAATGGTTCAATTTTTATTTTTATAATAGTTTAAAATTTAAAATTTCTGTAATTTTATTTTGCAAAACAAGTTATAAATAAAATTATATCTGAAATTGGTCAAAATTTTTACGTTTATTTTTTGTTTTAAATAATTAAATCGTAAATTTGATTTGTCACTTACTTACATATTATACAAAATATATTACTAACTTTAAAAAAACAAAAAATGCTAAAAGAATTTAAAGAATTTGCGCTAAAAGGCAACCTTGTTGATATGGCAGTTGCTTTTGTCATGGGGGGGGCTTTCTCGAAAGTCTCCGATGGCTTTATTAATGGCATTGTCATGCCTTTGATAAGCCTGATTTTTCAAGCCGACTTTAGCTCGTTAAAAGCTGTCCTACAACCCGCCGTAGTGGGTGCTGACGGAAAAGAAACAGCTCCAGAAATTGCTGTTAAATATGGTGATTTCATTGCAACTGTGATCAATTTCCTTGTTGTCGCTTTGGTTATGTTTTTAGTTATCAAAGCCATCAACTCTGCTAAGAAAGCGCAACCCGCACCGCCACCACCACCGCCTCCTGCTTCTGAAATATTACTCGCAGAAATCCGCGATTTATTGAAATCAGGTAGATAATTTTTTCAAATAAAGCGTCGAATTAAAAATACCTGTAAGATGTAGAATCTTGCAGGTATTTTACTATATTCAAAATGCGCCGAAACTCATCTTATACTGAGGGGGGTAATTATTTCAATTTTGCCAACTCTTTTTCAAACACTTCAGGTAATTGATGTGCCTTTAAATTTTTGGCAACTATTTTATGATTTTTATCTAACACATACATTTCAGGCGTAATGTCAACATAATACTTTTCATGATAGCGACTGCTCAATTGAGGGTCCCAAACATCTGTCCAATTTATGCCATATTTTTGAGCAAATCCCTGCCATTCTTCTCTATCTTTTGCATTGGCAGCGATGCTATAAACCTCAACACCCCGTGATTTCCATTGGTCATAAATGGCGCGCAGTTTAGGTGTTTCTTCTTGACAATGCTCACAATCGGGGTTGTAAATATAAACCACGGTTATCACAGACTTAAGCCCATAAATAGATTTTAGCTCATTGTTTTTATTGTTAGCTGACACATCTTGCCCTGTTTTTCCAATAAAACTTGGCAACATTGCCGTTGCCGTATTTCGCATACTTGTTATATCTTCTGATGGAACAGTTAGTTTTTCGGAATTTGCGTTTGTAAAATATTTCAAGACCAATTGAGAATAAATCGCATCGCAATCCATCAATTTCCCAACAGACGGTTTATGATTATACGTTATCCAATTAGCGGCTACTTTAAATAACTCTTTGTTGCCTCCTGTTTTATCTATGATTGTTATCGCTGATTTTACTATAGAATCTGGATTTTGTACAGTCAATTCTGAAATATAGCGTTTCAGTTTATTGAAAAAAACAGGCGTTCGAACCAGCCGACCTTCTGAAAAATCAAAGCCATTCCACCAATCTTCTCGGTAATTTGACATCGTTTGCACACTGTCTAAAGCCCCATTTGAGCGATAAGCAAGCCGATATTTAGGGTTTTGACCTGCCAATTTAAATTTTGTAAAAAGTGTATTTGGATATTTTTCTTTCAATGTCAACAATGTCATTTCTCTTTCCTTTAAGAGATTTTGCTGTGTTATTTTTAGATTTTCAAACTCAGCAGAGCCTTGAGGATATTTTTTCATATCTGCTGTTAGGCTGTTAAAACGTTGTTCTAAATTGGCTTGAAAGCGTTGATTTTCAAAAAAAAGCTTGTTTTCCAACGATTGCTCGGCTTGCAAAGTATTGATGAAATTACCCTTTTCTGCTTTTACACTAAAATTTTCACCATTGGCAATCATAAACTGAAAACTGGCTTCACCCGGTAAAAGCAAATAGAAAAGCCCTTCTTGATACCCTTCTGCTTTTGAAAATTGTATTGTGCCATCGGCAGCAATTTTCGCAGAATCCGCAAGATAATTTGCATCGGCATATACACCCACCAATTGAGCCACCCCCTCAGTATAACCACCAATTTTGAAAGTGATGCGCGTTGTTATTTGAGCCGAAAGTGTTGAATAAGAAAGAGTTGTGAGTAGTAAAATTTTAAATATGTTCATCGGTACTTGAATTTTGATAATAAAAATGACACTGAAACTGTTATTAGCCCACAAAAGAAAGCTAAATTGGTATGCCATGCAATATTTTTCATTGGCTTTTAAATAAATTTAACAGTTTCTTATTGGTATAAGGCATCACGCTAAAAAATAAGATACTCACCTTGTGAAAATCCGAAAGAGGGTTTCTTTTTCATTTTTATAAAAAAATGAAAAAGAAACCGCCCCACTTCTCGCAGCGTGTGGGTATCTTATTTTTTGCACAACCCCTAAGGAGAAAAGTGAATGATAGCTTATCCAGATAAAAAGTTAATTGAGGTTAATATGAGGCTTCTTTTTAATATCATTAATATCCTGACCAATAGCTTTGATACGGGCAAATTGTACCTGCGAGCTGCCCAATTTTGCCAGACTCACCATGCCTTGATCCAAGTCTCTAAAATAAAGAAAAGTTGCCATACCATATTGCGTCATAGCCCCGCCGTGTACAAATTGAGCATGGGCAACATCAACGCATAAAAAATTCTTCAAGACAACAGCAGAAGTCCCTTTTGTTGTGGCAATGACGGAGGATACAACTTGTTGAAATATTTTTGCAAGGTCGCCTGTATCCGCAACACCATCCAATTCACGAAAATTGGTTTCAGCAATCCGTAAGAAATAATCCATAATATTGGAAAAATCTTTTTCAATAGGTAAAATTTTTTTCAAACCCGATATGGTGGGTTTTTCAGATTTGCTCATAGTGATGAATTTTAAAAGTTGAAAAATAAAATTTTGTATATGAAGAAATTGGATAGATAAATTTGTTGATAGTGTGTTGGAAATCAAAGCACTAAGGTTTAGGTTTTTTTTTTACAAATCCTAAATTTGAACCCTTTTTTTTCTAAATTTTATCAATTGCTTGTAAAATAATTTCACAAGCCCATCGAATTTCTTCTTCTGAAATAATCAAAGGGGGCGCAATTCTCAAACTACGGTTGTTAAATAAAAACCAATCTGTTATCAAACCTTCATGCAAGCAGGCGTGAATTACTTTTTGCAAAACCTCAAAACTGTCTAATTCAACAGCCAACCACAAACCTGCACTGCGCACCGCTTTTATTTTAGGATGTACTAAAAGTGTTTTGAATAAAATTTCTTTAGCGGGCACTTGCGCTATCAAATCTGTTTCCAACAAAGTCTGCAAGGTGGCTAAAGCAGCCGCACTACTGAGGGGGTGTCCACCAAAAGTTGTGATATGCCCCAGCACAGGGTCATGCGTAAGCGTGTGCATAATGTCTTTCGAGGCAATGAATGCGCCAATGGGCATCCCACCGCCTAAACCCTTTGCTAAAAGTAAAATATCTGGCACAATATCATACTGTTGAAACGCCCACAAACGCCCCGTTCTCCCCATACCTGCTTGTATTTCATCTAAAATAAGCAAAGCCCCCACTTCTTGACACCGCTCTTTTAGTTTTTTAATGTAATCAACATGAGGAGAAATAATACCCGATTCTGCTTGTACTGTTTCAATAATAACAGCCGCTGTGCGAGTGGTTATTTTTTTTATATCTTTAAAATCATTAAACGTAATCCATGCAATATCAGGCAATAAAGGGCGATAGGCTTGTGTGAAATAATCATCAGAATTTAAACTCATTGCACCTTGCGTCGAGCCATGATAGGCATTGCGCGCCGCTATTATTTGCGCGCGTCCTGTAAAACGTTTCGCTAATTTCATAGCCCCTTCCGTCGCTTCGGTTCCCGAATTTGTAAAATAAACAGAGCTGAGCGAATCGGGAAGATTCTCGGATAGAAGGGTAGCTAATTGAACTTGTGGCGAAAGGACAAACTCGCCATAGACCAAAGTGTGCAGATATTTATCCAATTGCTTGTGAATAGCTTTCAATAGGGAAGGGTGTCTATGACCGATGGCTGAAACGCCAATGCCTGCTATCAAATCCATGTAGGGTTTGCCAGAGGTATCGAAAATATACATGCCCTCTGCATAATCAATTTCAAGCATCAGCGGTGCATCAGACGTTTGGGCAACGTGGCGTAGAAAAAGTTGTCGTTGTGAGAGCATTTTATTATAGGGGGATTTGATTATGTGTGAAATAAATCATAGAGTTTTATGCAGATTTAGGATAAGATTTTTTTGAAAAAGTGGATATGATTTTGATTTTTTT
>JAYUQN010000289.1:0-5103 GCA_043756725.1 Saprospiraceae bacterium | reverse complement strand
ATCTCCCCTCTGGGGTCGGGGGCTGTCAACACGTAGATTGGTGAAATTCGTCAGATTCGTCAATTCGTGGCTACCCTTTAGCTTTATTTCTGATTTTAGTGAAAATACTCATCACTTTTGAGACCCCCTCAGTAACGGCGGGATAGGATTTGTATTTTGTATTGAAAGTAGGGATATTGTCTAAAAACTGGCGCGTATAAGGTTTTTTCACAACACGCAGCCCCAAATCTTGGCTTTGCTTTTTATCCAGTTTATCAATCCAAGCGTTGGTTTCACCTATTATTTTATCAACAGCATTTTTGTTTTGCGTTTGAAATTTCTGGATTGTTTCAGCCCCTTTAGACGTGTTGTTGGTTTGTAGTCCCTGCTGCACCAAATTCACATATTGGTTAAAAAGGTAATCCATTTTTTCTTCGGTTTCAATTTTGCTTTCATAAACGCGCATCAATTCCGTTTTAGTTGTTTTGGAACCCACTTTTGGCTTTTGTGTTTTCTGAAATATATCACAAGCGGTGATGTGAAAAAGCCCTATAAAAAGTAAGACATAAAAGATCGGTTTCTTCATAGTTAATTGATTATTAAGTGAATGATGAATGATGAATGATGAATTTACAAGATGTTGACTTTCAATATCTTACAATTCAAAATGGTAGATTTTATTTCATTCATTATACTAAAGTTTTTTAATCAGTGTTAATTGTTCAGCATCGCCCATACGGTTCATATCCATAACGAAAGTGTCTGAAGATATAGACGCAATTTTGACCATTTTTTCAATTTTATTAGCCGCGTCGGCTGTGGTGTAGAGTTTATCACCTGATAAGCGAAAAGTGCCTTTTTCACTTTGGTCTTCGTAACTCGTGGTGTAGGTGTATCCATCTGTAAATTCAAATGAAACAGATTGGGCATTGCGTCCTACGTCTTTGCCGCCCACTGTCCATGTGCTGCCTTGCCATTTGCCAACAAGCAATTGTTTTTTAGAATTGTCTTGTTTGCAGCTGCACAGGAAAAGGGTGAAAAGACTTAGCCATAAATAATTTTTCATGCGTTTTAGGATTTTGTGAAATGATGAAATAGAAACAGGATAAAAACGAAGGATTTGGAAAATCATTTTGTTGGAACGGTTTTTATTTGAATTAGAACGTTAACAGAACAGGTTTTTCCTTTATTATTCCGTTTCTCTTAAAATTCTAATGCGCTTAAATTCCTCTAAGCAAAAAGCAATATCTTCCACTTTCATCCGCTTATTTTCAGGCAGATTTTCAAATATTTCATCAATTAAAGACGGTTTTTTAGTACCGTCATTGCTGACTAAGGCGAATAGGATTTCCATCGGTAGCCCTTTGGCTTGTTTGATATTGCGCTCTTGACTTAGGCGGGTTTCTATGTTGGACATTTCTTCATCTAAAAAATCGGAAATGACGTTGTCCATTGCACCAACTTGGTTGACTACTGAGGGGGTGAAAATGATCTGTTTGTGGGTATGTGCTGCGGATAAATCCGCTGTGACGGGTTCGCCTGAAGGCGAAGCTACGGGTTCGGATAAATCCGAAGCTACGGCTTTGCGGTAAACTCGGTCCAAATAAACTTGTAGGTTTGTGAGTTCGATGCCTGTTTTTTTATCGTGTATGTTTTTTAATATCAACTCTATGGTGTCATCGAGGGGTTCAATGTCAATTTTAGCATGGTTGAGCGTACCTTCTATGACTTGGCAAAGGTTGTCGTGGCTCATGCGTTCTACCCGCAAACGGTTGTCAAATAAGTAGGGAATGACTTTTTCAAATTCATTCAAATACGCAATCCATTCTTCTCTGATACTGATAATAACCTTCACGTGCAAACCCGCAGTATCCAATAGTTTTTTCAAGGTGTTGTAAAATAATTCCTGTTCAGATTTTTCACCAAAAATGAAAAGCTCTTCAAATTGGTCAAAAATCAAGAAAATAGGTTTAAAATAATCTAAAAATAGGAGGTCTATTTTCTTTTCAATAACCCATTTTTCAGGATGCTCTTCGGTGGCAGCTAAGGCTTTATTTAAGGTAGTTTCTAAGGCACTATTGATGTTTTTACCGCGTCTGATGAAAAGGGGGAGCCAATCGGTATCATAAAATTTATTGGCTAAACCGCAGTTGATAAGGCTGGTTTTGCCCGTTCCCGATGCGCCATATAACAAAGTAAGATTCGACGCATGGACAGCATTGAACAATTGGGCAGTTTCCTTATCTCTGCCAAAGAAAAAAGCAGCATCGTCTTTCCCATAAGGGTCTAAAAATTTGAATGGGCTTGTTGTCATCTCTATAGTTGCGAATTTATTCGCCACGGCTTTTAAAACGTTTTATCAATCTGTTGCGAAAAAATTCGCTCCTACAATGTTTTTATATCCTTTGGTGTAAAAGCATTTTTAAAATTCAAAAACTGCAATTCCAAGTCTGCAAATATGGGATTTATTTCACTCAAATCCTTGATGATATCCGCTGTTTTTACAGCTTCGGCTTTTGACGACCTATAAGCTGGCACAGTGGGCTTGATATTTTTGCCTTTTTCAAAATCCCTTAGCGTCATGTTTGTGTGGACAATATCTGTTCCTTTTTCATTTTTAGCGGTCACAAAATAATTGTGATTGATAGTGCCATAATAATAAACCCCTTCTTTTTCATAGCGGAAAGTGAAAAGGTCAATCAACCGATTTTTTTGAACGGTATTGTCGTCAATCACGGTTTTGTGAAATGTGTTTTTATCAATAATGAAAGGAGAAAGGTTGAGATAGTGGCTCAAATCGCCATCACGCCCGTAGGCAAGCATCACAATGGAATCGCAATTGGTGAAAACAGGGCGGCGGCGGTTTTCATTGTCATTGAAAAGGGTGATATTGGTGTCCACCATGCCCCAGTCCAATTCGTAGCTGATAGTGCTTGAACGAGGGAAACAAATTTCAATATCGCGCACGGAGAAGAAGTCGTAACCGACTAAAAAAGCAGCTTCCCAGAGAATATCCTTTAATGCCATTTCAACATTTTCACAGGTATCGGCAATTTCAGACGCAGGCGTTTCACCATACCCCCCCTTCCCATCGGAACTCCTTTGGAGCAGTATTTGGAGGTATTGGTGGGCATTGTGAGCGTCTTGCGTTTCATCCGACAAGTTTTTACAGAGTGTTTCATATTCAGGGGCAAATAAAGGCAACTGCAAACTTTTGATGCGTTCATATAAGTCTAAAATGCCTTTGAAAAAGTCAAAATCTTTTTCATTTTCAAACGTCAATTTATGTTTTGTTAAAAAATCGGGTGACACGTTTAAGTTGTTTTTAGCGACTTCCTCCCAAAAATTTGATAATAAAATATAGTAAAGCGTTTGACCTGTGATAATATATGTTGAAATCAATTGCTCGAGGCGTTCCATATTCGGTACTTCCATCGGTTTCAGCAACTGTATTTGCTTACCGATGGGCAATGGGAGGTTTTCAAAAACAAGTTTCAGATAATAACTGGAGTCTCTTTTTACGTCTTCCCCATCGCGCACCTTTGTCATTTCCGTAAAAATATCCTTTTTGTAGCGGCACATTTCTTCTAAAACGCTTGTAATATGCCGATTTGCTTTGATATTCGATAAAATATCTTGACTGATAGCTATGGTTTTATAATAGGGCAATCTAAAATTAAGCACTTCTTCTTCGTGTTCGGGTTGGATGTACAAGCCCCAAAGCATCATTTCTGCCTCTGATACTGCTCCAAAGGAGTCCCCATGGGAAGGGGGGGGATTGACACGCCCCATTTTACGAAAGCCAATTTCAGGGGCATCTTTTCGCAATTCAATCACACCTTTTGCTGCATAAAACGCTTGCTTTATGGTCTGTTTGTAGGCTAAGGCTTTGTAAAATGAAATGGCAAACTCTTTGGCTTTGTCGTCATTGATGGAAGCAGAAGTAGCAATAACGGCTTTCACACCTGCAGCAAATAAGGTATCAACTTGCCCTTTTGTAGAGCAACCGTTTAGAAAAACCAATTTCAGATTCTTTTGCTGCCCGAGCAGTTGCGCCAATCCTTTCTCACTCGCTTCCGCTCCTTCCAAATGCAATTCATCACCGCCCGCATGCCCGCCGTAATGAAAAATGGTCAAGAGGTCGGGATTATCTAAAAATATTTCTGAAAGCTCTTTGAGGGTAGTGCTTTCTTCATGCTCTATGGTAACAAATCCGCGTTTTTCTAAAGGGCGCAAAGCGGTGCGAATTTCACCGCTTTCCTCTTTCAAAAGCGATAAATGACTGTTTTCTTGATTGGCAAAAGAGAGGACTATGAGCATAGTTTTAAAATATTGTTGTAGGACTGCCTTGTTAAATGGCTGTATTGATGAAAAACAATTCGGAATTATCTGCTTTGTGGTACAAGCGCACATTTAGGAAATTTTTAAAATTTCCTAAATGTTGATAATCAATAAGTTATAACTTCTTGTACCGCAACGTAGATAATTCCGTAACAATTTAACAATACAGCAATTTAACCCTTTTATTTTTATCTTTTTAAATAAACCGTTCTGTTTAGTAAAGGCGTTCGTGCATATAAAGTCAATTTCAAAACCAAGCTTTCAACTGAATTTGTCTTGATAAGACAAACATCTCCTTCAATATGCGTTAAACCAGAAGCATTGGTTAGTTCTTGCTTTGGCACTAAAATATGTTCGCCATCAGCAATACCATAAAAATTAACTCTAATATCTCTATTATAAATAAAATTTTTAAAATAAACGGTTTTTACTTGGTTTGTAGAATCTAATAATGTCATATTGGGCAGAGCAGAAGAACCTATTGGTATTTCGGGGATATAGGTACCGATAAACTTTGAAGTCACTTTTGTATTACAATTATTGCCTTCAAAACCTTCCGCGCAATCGCAATCATTATTAGGGCTTAAACAATCTGATACCTTATTGCACCCTAAAAGTATTGAGAATAAAGCAATTGTGAAAATATATTTTATATTTTTCATGATATTGTTTTTTTATGGTTTATTAATTCGCAGATTTAGGGTAAGTTTTTTCAGAATATTTTGATTGAATTTTTATTTTTTTTGCAAAAAGATAAAAATTCAATCAAAATATTCTGAAAAA
>JAYUQN010000288.1:0-5107 GCA_043756725.1 Saprospiraceae bacterium | reverse complement strand
AAACTCAATCTAAAAATCTGGAGACAGAAAAATAGTCAAGATAAAGGTCGCTTTGTAGAGTATAAGCTCGATGGCGTAGATGCCCACATGTCTTTTTTAGAAATGCTTGATGTTTTGAATGAACAATTAATTTCAAAAAAAGAAGAGCCTGTTGCTTTTGAAAGTGATTGCAGAGAGGGAATTTGCGGAACGTGCAGCATGGTTATCAATGGGCGTCCACATGGACCCTGGAAAGCTACGACAACGTGTCAATTGCACATGCGGGAGTATAAAGATGGCGATACGGTAGTTATTGAACCTTTTCGAGTACGTGCTTTCCCTGTTATTAAAGATTTAACGGTTGAGCGTTCGGCTTTTGACCGCATTATTCAAGCAGGTGGCTATATTTCAGTAGGAACAGGTCAAGCGCAAGATGGTAATGCTATTCCTGTGGGTAAAGTTGTGGCATCAAAAGCTTTTGACGCGGCAACTTGTATCGGTTGTGGAGCCTGTGCAGCAGCTTGTCCCAATGGTTCGGCTATGTTGTTCACGGCGGCTAAAGTGTCGCATTTGGCTCTGTTGCCACAAGGAAGAGCAGAAGCAGCAAAACGAGTTCAAGACATGGTTGCGCAGCACGATACTGAGGGGTTCGGTTTTTGCTCAAATATTGGCGCATGCGAAGCGGAATGTCCTAAAGAAATCAGTTTAGAAAATATAGCGCGGCTCAATAGAGAATATAACAGTGCCTCTTTAACGGCTGCTCCTGAAAAAGCAGTAGCAGAATAATATTCAATATTTTTCTATTAAAAATGAGTTATCCTTATTGTAAGGGGTAGCTCATTTTTAGTTTATGTTAAAATTTTATATAACACGATAAAAAGCAATAACTTACGCATAAAATCAGCTTTTCTATACGTATAACCGTATATAATCTTCAAACTCATTGACCATGCGTATTTTAGTGAAATCTATCCTACTGACTTTTTTCGTATGTTTTTCACAAACACATACACACGCCATCATTTCGTATCACGTGCCGACTGGGGCGCCTTCTAAATCCCTAAAACAGCCTAAAAAGGTAAAATTTCTGAAACTTTTACGGGAACTAAATAAATATAATTCTAAACCCCGTACCAAAGCAGAAAAGATAATTTTATACGTCTTTTTGATTGTGTCCATTATCGCTTTCATCTATTTTTTGCAAGGTAAAATAGTGTTATCTATTATAGGATTAGTGATGTTTTTAGCTATTAAAGCAGGAAAAAAACAACGGGAACAACCAGAAAATGTTTATCTAAATGAAAAAGGGGAAGAAGTAGTGCCTACCCCATCCTACACAAAAAGTAAAGTTACCAATGGAAAATCTTATGCCTCTCGGAGTGTCAAGTCTTTTTTAAGAGGCTTAGGACTTTTTGGTTTAACCTTTTTACTCGCTCTTGTGGGTGCACAGTCTTTTTTATTTGAGAGTGGTTTTTTTATCATTATTTTATTTTTAGCAGCTATTGTAGCGTGGACTTTAATAGGTGTTGCTTTCATACAATCTCTAAAATCAATTTCAAATAAAGAACTTGATAAAGATAAAGCGGTACTGATACTTATATTATCTTTGCTTTTTCTCTTACCCATGCTTATCAGTTTATTAGGCGGTTTTGCGAATATATTTGGATAAAATAGTAGAATTTCAGACGCTTTTTAATAATTTTTAATGACAGACGCTTTCATTTTTGACGCCCTTCGCACCCCTCGTGGTAAAGGCAAACACACAGGTAGCCTTTATGAAGTGCGGGCTATTGACCTGCTCAGCGATGTGTTGAAAGAGTTGCAACGCCGTAATAACTTGGATACGGCACAAGTAGATGATGGCATATTCGGATGCGTAACGCCCATAGACGATCAAGGCGGCAATATTGGCAAAGCGGCTCTCCTATTTGCGGATTGGCACGACAGTGTAGGGGGCATGCAAATAAACCGTTTTTGCTGTTCTGGCTTGGAAGCTGTCAATTTGGCGGCGATGAAAATTCGCTCAGGTCTTGAAGATATGATAGTGGCGGGCGGTGTTGAAAGCATGAGTCACGTTCCCATTCATTCTGACGATGGACCCATTTTATTTGACCCCGATGTGGTCGGTAAAATAAATTACGTTCCTCAAGGCGTAGCTGCCGATTTAATAGCCACCTTAGAAGGTTTTTCAAGAACAGAATTAGATGCTTATGCCTTACAATCACACCAGCGCGCAACTTATGCTCAAAAAAATGGTTATTTCAATAAATCCATTGTCCCCATAAAAGATTTTGTAGGACTGACCATACTTGACTATGATGAACATGTGCGACCCAATACATCTCTTGAAATGCTTGAAATGTTGAAACCCGCTTTCAAAGAATTGGGTGAAATGGGTTTTGATGCCATGACGCAAAATAAATACCCCTCAGTAGAAAGTGTCAATCACGTGCATACAGCAGGCAATTCATCGGGTGTGGTAGATGGCGCAGCCGTTGTGTTGATAGGGTCAAAAGAAAAAGGCTTGAGCCTCGGTTTGAAACCCCGTGCAAGAATCATTTCAACCTCCGTAGTCAGCACAGAGCCAACTATCATGCTTACAGGACACGTGGCTGCCGCTAAAAAAGCCTTAAAAAAAGCAGGAATGACTGCTAAAAATATTGATTTATGGGAAGTAAATGAGGCTTTTGCGGCTGTGGCTCTGAAATTTCAAAAAGATTTTGATATTGATGATTCCATTTTTAATGTCAATGGTGGCGCTATTGCGCTCGGTCATCCACTCGGTGCTACGGGAGCGATGTTGCTCGGAACAGTCTTAGATGAGTTAGAACGTCGCAATCTTTCAACTGCATTGATTGCGCTTTGCGGTGGTGCAGGCATGGGCGTAGCAACCATTATTGAACGCGTGTAGTTGCGAATTTATTCGCAACGTGTGGCTATTTAAAATAAAAAAAAATAAAATATGTTAGAAGTAAGAAATTTAACCAAAACGTATAAAAGCGCGGGCAGAGATTTGACGGTCTTGCATGAAGTCAGTTTTTCAATTCCTGAAGGCGATTCTTTTGCCATTGTCGGTCCTTCGGGCAGTGGTAAAACAACTTTGTTGGGTTTGTGTGCGGGGCTTGATAGAGCTTCTTCGGGTTCTGTCTTCCTCAATGGCGTGGCTTTGGATAATATGAGCGAAGACGAACGGGCAGCCGTTCGCAATCAATATGTTGGTTTTGTTTTTCAAAATTTTCAACTTATTCCGACTTTAACCGCTTTAGAAAACGTGATGGTTCCTTTGGAACTAAGGGGTGAAAAAAAAGCAGAATCTCGAGCTATGGCACTCCTTGAAAAAGTAGGTCTGGCAGACCGCTACGACCATTATCCTGCCCAACTCAGTGGGGGAGAACAACAACGCATTGCCATCGCCCGCGCTTTTTCAAACAGCCCTAAAATCCTTTTTGCCGATGAACCTACGGGCAATTTGGATTCGGATACAAAAGAAACGGTTGAAAAACTCCTTTTTGAACTTAATAGAGAAGCTAAAACGACCCTCATTCTCGTTACCCACGATTTAGATTTGGCTTCAAAAACCAATCATATTTTGAAATTGAAAGGGGGAAAAGCGGTAGAAGCTTAAAGTTTTAGTTTACAAACAAGAACTCAAAAAGGAACACAAGCGAAAGATGTCTTTTTCACAATTATTCAAACAGCTAAAAAAGTGGTCATAAATGCCTATCAATACATCATTGATAGAATAAATAAAGAATTTAAAATGATACCCTTACATATTTTAGTAGAACTAAAACTATCAACTATTTAAAGAGTTTCCTTGAATCATTAAAAAGATACAATAGTTTAATAATTTCAAAATTTTTTTTGTATAATATTATCATTTTATCTATTTTTAATAACGTCATTCTCAAAATTTTATGAAAAAGATTGCCTTGTATAGCTTAATTTTTATAGCTTTTTATGCTTGCAAACAGCATTCTGAAAACAATAAAAAAACGGAAAGCAACCCACTCAGTAGCCGAGACCCAAAAATCCGACTTAGCCCTGATGAGCGCTTTGGCGCTTTGTTCGATTCTGTTCAAGTTAGTGGTATTTTTCCAAACTCTAAAACGTTTGTTGATTGTGTACCTATCACGACAACTGATAGCGTCTTGGCAGCTTTTGAAAAGGAGCGGATGAAAACCGATTTTAGCTTGCAAACCTTTGTCTCTCAATATTTTATCGTTCCAAAAAACGCAAATGATGATTATAAAACAGATATAGCAGAATCAACAGAAGACCATATTCAAAATTTATGGTCGGTATTAGCCCACAGAGCAGACACTGCCGATTTTGGCACAAAAATTCCATTGCCACAATCCTATATAGTTTCCAACGGTCGCTTCACAGAAGTTTATTATTGGGATTCCTATTTCACAATGTTGGGGCTAAAAGCTGATGGGCGTGTGGATATGATTGAAAATATGGTTGATAATTTTGCGCATCTTATTGATAATGAAGGTTTTATACCTAATGGCAACCGTACTTATTACAGCTCACGCTCGCAACCTCCTTTCTTCGCTTGTATGGTACAATTATTGGCTGATATTAAAGGCGATGTTATTTATAAAAAATATACGCCACAGTTAGAAAAAGAATATGCTTTTTGGATGACAGGTAAATTGACGACAGACTTGGGCAATAGCGCTTCTGCTAACCGTCGTGTGGTTCATGTTGATGGCAATACCCTCAACCGTTATTGTGATGATAAGGATAAACCCAGACCAGAATTTTATAGAGAAGATATGGAAATGGCAAAAAAAAGTGGCAAAGAATTAAAAGTTTTTTACCGACAATTGCGCTCAAGCTCAGAATCTGGTTGGAATTATTCAAGTCGCTGGCTCGAAAACGGAAATGATTTTAACACTATTCATACGACCGACCTTGTGCCTGTTGATTTAAATGCATTACTTTACAATCTTGAAATGGTTTTGATGAAAGCTAAAATTTTAGATAAAAAAATTGACGAGGCAGCAGTTCTTGAAAAAACAGCCTCTAAGAGACGTGAAGCTATTATGCGCTATTGTTGGAGTAATGAGAAAGGAATGTTTTTTGATTTTGATTTCCAAAAATATAAAAAAGCGGATGT
>JAYUQN010000287.1:0-2001 GCA_043756725.1 Saprospiraceae bacterium | reverse complement strand
ATTGGCAGATAATAAAATTTGCCCTTCTAAAACGGAAGCACGTAAAGCGATTCAGAATAATGCGATTTCTGTGAATAAAAATAAAATGACGTCGCATGAAACGGTTATTTCATGTGATGAATTGATACAGGGTAAATATATGATGGTGGAGAATGGGAAGAAGAATAAATACATGCTGGTTTTTAGTTGAAATTTCTGGCTCTCTCCCTGTGGTAAAATATCGTCATTTAATAAAAGATTTATTAACAAATTATGCTTCTCCTATGACGGACAGCAGCAAAGAATTAGAAGAGCAGTTAATTTTTGATGCAGAGCGTGACCACTATCAATTATTGTCCGTTGGCTGGCAAAATAATAAGCGTATCTATTTCTGCTTATTACATTTAGATATAAAAAATAAAAAAATCTGGTTACAAGAAAACAGTACAGATTATGATATTGTTGAAGATTTAATCAAATTGGGTGTTCCCAATTCTGATGTCGTTATCGGTTTTCATCCTGCCGATGTTAGAAAATTAACAGAATTTGCTGTGGCTTAAACAGGGCTTTATATGCCCTCAGTCGGGTCAATAAAAAACCATATAAAAGCTGCTGCAAACAAGCAACCTGCCATCAAAAAAAGAGGCGTATTGAAATTACCTGTCCGTTGCACAATCGTTCCAAAAATAATGGTGATGAAAAAACCGCCCATTTGTCCCGCAAAATTCATCGAACCTGTTACGGCTCCTGCGTTTCTTTTCCCTATATCTATACACGTTGCAAAGGAAACGGGGAGCGCAAAATCTTTCAATAAAACACAAACAGCTAAGTAATAACCCGCCAGAGTATCATCCGTTGTTGAGCCTGCCAATAGAAAAAAGATGCCTGAAAAAAACAAACCTGTTATCGCCACAGACCTTCGCCCAAACCGCAAACCATAACGTTTTACAAGGAAATCGCTTAAAAAACCACCTACCAAACAGCCAATTGCGCCGAGAAAATAAGAGAGGGAAATGAAATTTTTAGCTTGCTCTTCTGTCATGTGTCGCCCTTCTTGAAAATACGTATTTGACCAATTGGTGAAAAAATAGGCGGCATAAAAAAACAGATGACACATCAACATTAAGAGCCAAATATTGCGATTTTTGATAATCACACGCCATGAAAGCAAGGGTTCAACGTGTTTTACTTGGCGTTGGTTTTCAATTTCAGCCGCTTCTTCAGGTGAAATATTCGGCATTTCAGAAGGATTGTCCCGATACCACAATCGCCAAAAGATTGCCCAAACAATGCCTACCAAGCCTAAAATACCGAATGACCACCGCCACCCTACCGAATGAACCAACGGAATCACTATCAAAGGCGTTAAAGAACCTCCGATGCGCGCCGCTGCCCATATTGCGGATTGCGCCCGACCTGTTTCAACCTTCGGAAACCATCTTGAAATCACGATACCTGCATTCGGATATGCCCCCGCTTCCCCTGCGCCAAATAGAAAACGTACGACTAAAAGATAGATGAAATTAAAAGCGGTTCCTGTCAAAGCCGTGAAAGCACTCCACCATATCACGACCCTTGTTAGCACCCGCCTCGCCCCTATTTTATCGCCCATTGCGCCTGTCGGTATTTCAAACAAGGCATACGCCAATGAAAATGCCCCTAAAACGTAGCCGTATTGCTCATTGTTGAGATGCAAATCTGTTTTTACATATTTTGAAACGACATTCATGCACACCCTGTCGAGGAAGGTGATGATGGAGAGAATGACTAAAGCGAGGAGGACTTTGTGGCGGTATTTCATTTTGTTAGTTCTTTTCTCTGTGAGCCATATTCTAATCCTTAGCTTTTGTCATTCTGAGCGCAGCGAAAGAATCTGAATGTAAAAAGTTGACAATCAATATTTTATATACAGATTCTTTCGCTGCGCTCAGAATGACAAAAGCTAAATTATTTTTAACCGTTTTATAATTAGGCATTTTCAATCATATTTTTAATCGGTTGCACAAAAGTATCAATGTCGCC
>JAYUQN010000286.1:0-5120 GCA_043756725.1 Saprospiraceae bacterium | reverse complement strand
AGAGACGTTGCAGTGCAACGTCTCTACGTGGTTCATTTTAACAAGGTTATTGTAAAAAAAATGCCCACTTGCACACGAAATATTACAGCAACAAATTTTTTAACTTTGATGTATAAATATTCTATTGCTCACAGAGTTTCACAGAGTTTTCACAGAGTTATTTTCTTTATTTTCTCTGTGAAACCTCTGTGAAACTCTGTGAGCAATTTTTATCGCAGTGTGAAAAGACAAGTTTTGAAAAATAGCACATTATTTTTACAAAATATCACCAATATTGGTGAGGTCACTTGTTTTCCTTTTCATTATATTTGTAGGAAATTTTTTTTTCAATAGACACGCCATAGCCATAACACTTCTGGACACATACAATCCTTCAAATTGCCCTTTTTAGGCTTTTTACCAATACCATTTTTAACGCCCAAAATTAAACTGTTATGAAAAAATTACCCAATTTATTTTATCTATTCATTCTGTGTTTTCCTTTACTATTTATCTCAGCTTGTCAAAAAACTCTGATGATGTGACGCCCGTGTTGACAGCCCCCGACCCCAGAGGGGAGATATGATGCTAACTCCCCTTTGGGGTCGGGGGCTGTCAACATGTAGTTCCCTTATTTTCACCCGATAAAAATATCAAAAAACCCTTTTTATCAACCCTTTAATTTATTTTAACTATGAAAATTTTTACATCCCGTTCCACCTTTCTTTTAGGGCTTTTTTTAGTCCTTTTCAATCAAACATCCATTTTAGCGCAATGGAAAAAACAATCTTTACCGCCCTTAGATGATATGCTATATTTTCCCGTAGCCAAAGGGAAAAATACCATGTGGGCAACTACGGTTAATTATGCTAACGACCCCACACGTAAGGGTCGTTTACAGGCAATCAGAACATTAGATGGCGGTAAAACCTATAAAACACAGGTGCTTTTCGATGACATTAATGCCTATATTAGTGCTATTTATCCTTATGACGAAAAAATAGCCTATCTTTTAGCAGCCAAACATGGCGAACATACTTATTTTTTTCGACGGACTATTGATGCAGGTGAGACTTGGCAGGATATGCCCTATAAACCAACGTCTTTCCCTGATATAGTCCATTTTTTTAATCCGCAAGAAGGCATTCTTATCAGTGACCCAGACAGTGTAGGGGCTAATATTGCCTATACAACAGATGGTGGAAATACCTATACTCGGCTTCCTCAAAGCAATGTACCGCTTATGGATGCTGAAAAGGACGTTTTTGTTATTGGAGGCAATTTTCAAGTCTTTGGTAATACAGTATTTACGACTTCCATAGATATTACGACAGGGTTGTGGCGTGTGTGGCGGTCAATGGATAGAGGTAGGAATTGGACAGCTGGCGAACCCTTTGATGGTGGTGACGTGTTCATTCCTCGTGTTATATTTTCTGATGTTAATAATGGCTTAATACTGAGGGGGCATGCTTCTACTACTACTTATTCTTTTTATACAAACGATGGCGGTGCTACTTGGCTGGAGGGCAATATTCCCCCTGGTCAAAATACGTTTATGCTCAATCTCATTCCAAACACCCAAACCATGCTATCTGTCTTCTTGGATACAAAAACCCAAATGCAGTATTCTATCGCTTCAAATGATTTGGGTAAAACATGGAATTCTCGCAAGGATATTCAACCTTATACGCTTGATTCTATATTCTCCCCAGATTTACCGCCTATTGTTTTTACACTTGGTGATGTGGTAGATAACAATACCGCTTGGGCAAAATTTGGACGCGATGGATTGTATCGTTATGAAAGCACAACCCCCTTAGCACAGGAAAATCCAGATTTAGATTTAGAGCTAAAAGCTGACAATGACGGCTTACCCCTGTATGGCTCAGTAAAATACACTTTAACCCTTAGAAATCGCGGTATTTCACCCGCAACAGGTATCCGTATCAATTGGCTACCACCTTACAAACGCACCAATAATGGCGTGGGACCTTATGCCTATCAAGCCGCTTATTCTGATAAAGGCAGATATGACTCTTGGAATGGCGTTTGGACGCTCGATAAATTGGATGCAGGGGCTATTGCAACGGCAAGTTTTCACCTCTTTGTTTTAGACAATACTAAAGATGTTTCGCAAACGGCGCAAGTGGTTGCGGCGAATGAAAAAGACTTGGATTCGTCACCTAATAATATGGTGGGTGCTGCAAAAGAGGATGATGAAATCGGCTATATTGCCAAAGCCATAAACAGCACAGCTAACATGCCAAATGATGCTTTTAAAGTTAAACTGCCTGAATTCGCTGTTAGTCCGAACCCTGCGAAAGATAAAATATATGTTGCTATTAATCCCGCAACAGAAGGCGAATGGAGTATCCGTATTTTGAACAACATTGGTCAAGTGGTTTTTAACCAAAATGGACAGTATAACAACCGTGTGGAGGTGGATGCTAAAAGTTTTGACGCTGGTTTGTATCTCGTTGAGTATCAAGCACAAGGGGAGCGGAAGGTAGAAAAGGTGATGATACAACATTAAAATATAGGAGCGGTTTAGTAAACGAAAATTTATTTTTTTGAAAAAAAATAAATTTTCGTTTACTAAATCTGTGCCCCCACACGCCATAAAACCTCAAATCCAATATGTTTTTTGGGTATCTACGATATGTTGCAAGATGCCCAATATTTGGGGCAATTGATTGATATAATAGACGGTAGAGTCAATTTCTGCGAATCCATTTGAATATCGAATAAACTGCCATTGCAGACCAAAAGTGGTTGCACCATACAAATTTGGCAGATGTTGCCCATGCCGTTCATTGAAAATATGGGCGGCGTATAATTCGGCAATACATTGAGGAATACCATTGGCGAGGTTGTCGTTTTTAGCTTCAACAATGCTAAAAACGGGCGAGGTAATAACGATAGGTGTGTCTAAGGCAAAAGTGAATATATAATCGCATAGCCCTTTCAAGCCTTTTTCTTTATCCACATCGAAAGTATAACCCGAATAAAGTTGCGTAAATTCCATATTGCGTTCTTGAATTTCGGATAAAATAGGAGAAATAAGATATTCCGATTTTGCTTTTTCTGACATCATCGGTTTCCTTAGATTTTTAGCAATTGTTTTTATTAAATAATCGCTTGGCTCAACAGGTTCTATATGTCCGTTTAAAAATTGCGTTTGGCGCACCTTGATGTTCAAGGCTTCTAAATCTTCAATTTTGAATTTTGAATAGGACGTAGGCATTTTTATTCTATTTTTTGACAAAATTACGCTTTTTTAATTCATTCTCAATACCTTTTCTTAAAAAACGAATTTATTGCAATGAAAATGAAATTTACACTTGTGCTTTTTGCTATTCTGATAACAGCCTTTCAGCTATCCGCACAATGCCGTTTGGTACGAATGGCAAGTACTGACTCTACAACCTTTTCGGAATATTTTTATGACAAACATATTTTAAAAACTAATCATTTTAACAATGAAAAAAAACCTTTATATACTCTTGCAGATAGCTTTTTTAACCACCTTACTATCTTGTAAAAAAGACAACGATAACTCAACGCCAGTTGTACAAACACCCATAGGTGTTGAGCTGTTGAAAAACGGCAATTTTGAAGATGTCGGGAAAGATTGGTATTTATTTTATGAACCTCGTGATACGGTTAATCCCAATAAATACACAATGGAAGGGTCAGAAGAATTTGCCGTTTCCCCTAAAAAATCGTTGAAAATTAAGTGCGATAAGGTCGTTGATGTCAGCAAATATTGTCAAGTCAACCAAACTTTCTCGACAACAGGCATTAAAACTGGCGCAAAATTAGTCTTGTCGGCTAAAATTAAAGCCGTTAACTTAGCTGGGACGGGGGTGTCTATAGCTATTAGAGGGGATAAAATGAACCAACCTAATGTATTTTTCACGACATCACAAGGTAAAACACCCATTGTCGGTGATTTTAACTTTAAAGAGTTTACGCTCACCTTAGATGCCTATGCGGGAAATGCGGATTTTATTATCGTTTTTTTAGTTTTTTTACCCCAAACAACAGGCACGGTTTATTTTGACGATGTTTCACTAAAAGCGTATTGAGCATTGGATAGACTACAGATTTGACTGTTTATGTTGATTTTCAATAATCTTTCTACAATCTGTTTCAGCCCCTCAGTATTTTCACACTTTAATTAAAATTTTACAAGATGAAAAAGAAAATCACACTCACTTTTTTTGCAGTTCTGATAGCGACCTTTCAGCTATCCGCACAATGCCGTTTGGTACGCAGTATGAGCACTGACTCTACAACCTTTGCGGAATATTTTTATGATAAACAAGCGAGATTGTCTTCTATGAAACAAAAAAGTGTTTATGATGGGCATGTGTATCAATCAGCAACTGCTTTTGCCTACAATGACAAAGGCAAAGTTGTTGAAGCGCATCATGTGCTTAATGACACTTTATTTGGGACACGCCATTTCACCTATGATAATAACCGCCTTGTACAATTAGTCGATGTTTATTTAGCAGATTCTACGGTGTTGATAGGCTCTTTTTCTTACAATGAGAAAGGTCAATTGCGCCAATTATATCGAAAATCAAACAAGGGTGATACCATACTGACTACCTACAAATGGGCAGATGAAGGGTGGTTGAAACGCTATGAAGAGCGGTCAAGCTACAAACATATGAGAAGTTTGGCAATAGAAAGTGAATGGGATGCCAACAATACGATTAAAGACCCAGAGCGTCTGTTTTTTGAAGGACAACCGATAGAATTTCAACACCTATATTTAGTAGCCCATACACCAGCGTCTGTTAAAGGCAATATTACAAGCCAAAAATATTATACCCTTAATAAAAACGGGCAATTTGAACTTATGAGTACAGGTAAATTATTTGATTTCAAAGCCAATGCTTCGGGTTATCTAATAGAAAATAAATACGAAGCAGACAATCATATACAGACTTTTATAATCTATTACGAAGGGTGTAAAAATTGACCCCCTCAGTATAAAGCGCTACTACGTGTTGACAGAAACCACGAATTGACGAATTGTACGAATTTCACCAACCTACGTGTTGACAGCCCCCGACCCCAGAGGGGAGATATGATGCTAACTCCCCTCTGGGGTCGGGGGCTGTCAACAC
>JAYUQN010000285.1:0-2004 GCA_043756725.1 Saprospiraceae bacterium | reverse complement strand
ATCTTTGTAAAATAAAATATTAAGTTATGGATTGGAAAAATCATATTACCTCTGACCCTGCTATTATGTTTGGAAAACCTGTTGTCAAAGGAACCCGTGTTCCTGTTGAGTTAATTGTAGATAAATTAGCGGGCGGTCGTACGGTTGAGCAATTGCTCAAATCTTATCCACATCTTGTAGCAGCTGACATCTACGCCTGTCTTTATTATGCCGCTGCCAGTGTGAAAAATCTTGTCGTTTATGGAAGTTGCCTAATCTCATCGTTGTAGATGAATGTGTGGAATATGAAATTGTCGGATTGCTCAGACAAAATCATATACCTGTTTTATCTATTATGGAAAGTCACAGAAGTATAAAGGATGTTGATGTATTACGTATAACAACGACTAATTCAGCGTTTCTTATAACAGAAGATAAAGACTTTGGAGAATTAGTCTTTCGTCTAAAGTTACCTCATACAGGCATTCTGTTAGTGCGATTTCCAAATGGTTACGACGCAGATTTGAAAGCCGAAAAAGTAGTTAGAACAATTTTTGAAAAATTTGAAGAAATAGAAAATTATTTTTCCGTTTTAGATGAAAATAGATTGCGTATTAGAAAATAGTTGAACTGGTCAAATGGTTAAAATTCTCTTTACTTAGTTCTACTTTGGCACTCTAAAATACAAGAGGGTTTTTGATTTTGTTTTTATAAAAAATTGTTCCCAAAGGGATTCCTACGGAACAATTTTTTATAAAAACAAAATCAAAAACCACCCCTTTTTCATGCCAAGCTTGAAAAACAATTCTGTTGCTGTAATTTTTTGTGTGCAATAGGGCATTTTTTCAATAACCTTGTTAAAATGAACCACGTAGAGACGTTGCAGTGCAACGTCTCTACAATTGCCCACGAAAAATTACAGCAACACAATTCTTAGGTTTTTAGAGTGCCAAAGTAGACTTAGTGGCTTTCTAACAACTTTTGAATAATTTATTTACACTTTTCATTCGATTTCACAAAATACCGCCTATAATTTTTAGATTTTGTATCCATACACCCTTCCAAATTCAAAAGTTCAACTTTTCTAAAATCAATAGGTTGCCCTTCACTTTGCATAGCAATAAAGCCTTCTTTCAACAATTTGCCATCTTTCTTAATGTTTGGGTCGTAACCGTTTGCCACGCCTCCACCAATTTGGGGTTTTGAATATTGTAACACTGTATCGCCATTGATGATGTGCGTAATGAGTGAATCGCCTAACACAATCAACTCTGCGCGCACCCATTGCTCGCCTTCGTAGGTTTTTGAAGTAGATTCGATGCAATGGCGTGGGTCAATTTTACCTTTAAAAACCACATCGGTTCCAGGGGAGCACATATTGCCTGTGGGTCGGGGTTTGCCATCGCCAAGCCCTGCCAATAATTGAAACTCAACGGATATGGGCCAGTCTTGTTCTTTAGGCATTGTGCGCGGGTCTTGTGAATGAAACATGACCCCACTGTTTTTTATGGTATAACTCGGGGCATCTTTGCGCCATTCGCCAACAAAACGGTATTCAAAACTAAGGCGATAGTAGGAAAAAGGCTGCTTATAATAAAGGTGTCCATACCGATTCCTAAAAGAATCGTATTGGTCATAACGCACTTTTAAAAGCCCGTCTTCAACTCGAAAAGTGTTGCCGTAATTTTCACCAACTTCGTGGTGGAAAATTTTTACCGTCCAATCTTTAATGTCTTTACCGTTGAGAAGGGAGACCCAATCTTGCTTGTCAGCATTGTTTTTGGATGTGACACAGCTTGTGTAAGCTGCAAAGCAAGCTATAATAAATAAATAGGTAGGTAGTTTTCTAAAAATTATCATTGTCCTTCGTTTTAAAAGATGAAGCACCAATGTACATGATTTTATGAAATTTTGAAGATTTTTATTTTGAAACCCTACATAACGTATTTGCTCACAGAGTTACACAGAGGTTTCACAGAGTTAGATACTTATAATACGCTTTTTTTTTCATCTAACTCTCTTTGA
>JAYUQN010000284.1:0-2005 GCA_043756725.1 Saprospiraceae bacterium | reverse complement strand
GTCAGACCTTTAGCTCAACCATCAAAGGAAGAAATTGAAGCCTTTTTTTTGAAATATGAAATATAGTTGATAATGGATAGTTGATAATGTTTCAAATTATCCACTATCCACTATCCACTATCCACTATCCATTTTAGACTTTGGATAAACCGAGTAGAAAAAAAAAGAATTGCAAAAATACAATTTTTTTTTAGACAATAGGGTATGCTGTCAGCAACGCTAACAAGTTAAGATAAATAATTATATAAATGACGAATATCACACATTTGCCCTTGTTTTGAGTTCCACTTGCGATTTTTTTAAGACGGGATGCTTAGTTCTTTTGGTCTGTTTTTGTCCTTTTGCTCTGCCTTTACCATTATTTATAGGTTTGGGATAAAAGGGAGATAAATCAAAGGTAGAAAAAAGTCTGTGAGCGGCTTTTCTTGTTTGAGCCACCGACATTAAAGGTTTAGTGTTAGTAAGAATAGGCTTAGCTTGTTGGTCACTATCTACATTTTTTTGGATAGACTCTTGGATAGACTCTTGGATAGACTCAATGCCCGCAAGTTGCTCAATAGGTTCGGTTTTGGTCTTATTTATCTCGGTAATTAGAGGGGTGAGTTGTTTTTTATATTTAGGGTCATAACGTTCCCATGGGAAACAGAAGGCATCCGCCTCGTGTGCCGCGATAAAAAGGAGCCAATAAGCTAAGGAAACAATAGCTGCCCAATTATCAATATGTTCAATGTTGGGCGATTGAAATTTATCGAGCAAAAGAGCTTGATTAGAAAATCGATTATGCACTTCGATATCAAATCGGTGTCTATATGCTTCAAAAGCTTGAAAAAGAGAGACTTGACGGCGGTTTTCGCCAAAAATGCCTGCGAATAGTTCGTTTTTAAACAATTTTTTGCCCGATAGCGTATCTGTGACGCGAACGGCAAAGAGGTCAAAAGGCTTATCTTTCATAGAAAACCCGTCTTGGGTTCTCAGCAGTAGGTCATGCCATCGCCATAATTCAATGGTGGTTTTTCGTCCCCGTGTGGTGGTGGATTCAAAACGGCGGTATTCTTGCTCTTTTTTTAGAAAAATAGAGTCTTGTTCTTTGATTTCATGTTGTTTTGTATGCGGATTGAAACACAGGCGTTCGGTATCGGTGTGTAAATAATAGGCTTTTTCGTAGCACCGAGCGGCACCTATTTTTCTTGCGTCTTGCGGGTCACTCTCGGCTTGTGTCCAAACGGCGGAAGCAAAGCGGATGCGGATAATATTGACTAAATTTGCAAATTTGGCGCAAGGAACAATAAAACGGGCTTGGCTGTAGGCTGAATCAGCCGTATTAATCACCAATTTGGCGTTTTTAAAGGGCAGTTTATCATCCAGCATGAGGGTACTTATTTGGATAAAAGCGACATGAACTTCGTCTTCTTGCACCTCTAAACGGTATATCGAAAGCGGTAGTGACCAGCGGGTGCCGCCCTGTAAAACGGGGGGATTATAGCCTAAATTAACATACGAATAATAATAGCCACCTATGATGGCTCTATTGCCTTGTATGGTATTGTTATTCGTATAGACATATTTACGACCTTCTAATGTCGGCGAATGGGGCTTGCGCAACGCTTTTACGTCCGTTTGTAACATATATATACCTTTTGACCCACTTTCCCCCTGCGGGAAGGACTCATAATAAGGCATATTTAGGTGCGAAAGATATTGGCTTAGCTCAAATAAACCCGCTCCTTTTCCCTCTATTGGGGGCAGGTGTTTTGACAGATCGGCTATCACATCATTCAGGCTCGAATACTGATAGTGGAAATATTCACTCTGCGTCAATTGAACAGGCGACTTGGCTTGGCTTTCACTCGCCAATGACATAATTGTATTTACTAATGCTTTGGCATGGTTTATGCCACTGCCTAAAATGTATAGGCAGTACTGTTCGCTATTTGTAGGTTTCACAACTATTCAATAGCAAATAGTCTGCCTCTTTTTTTAGCACCTTTTTTATCCAAAGTCAAAA